>JACDDR010000141.1 GCA_013816895.1 Bacteroidota bacterium | reverse complement strand
GTGTTATCTAACGGTTTATATATAGGATTAGCGGTTAACGCCTTCATTAAAATACTCTTATCTTTAAAGATCTAAAGGAATGAAAATGAAAAAAATAATTCTATCCGGTTTTATAATTCTTAATTATATTTCAATTGCGCAAAACAATACGCAAAAAATAATTTATCAGAAGTGTACCGGTTTTGCCATAACGCGTCCCCTCAGCGAGATGCCTGTGATGAGCGAAGAAGATCTTAAAATAAGTGAGAAGGAAGAAATAGAAATACGCCGCAAACCATTTACGAATTCACATAACAGAGCAGCACAAAATGCAATTGATCCTGCCTCGCAATTATCTCATGGAAATAAGGCGATGATGGCGCCAATTGCTAACTGGCAGGGTTTAAGCGGTTCAGGTTATCCGCCTGATCCATCGGGTGCCGCCGGCCCTAATCATTATGTACAGGCGGTTAATTTAAGTTATAAAATATATTCTAAAACAGGTGTCACCATTGGTGGTCCTTTCCAATTGAAAACGTTATGGGCGGGAAGTACAAATGATGGAGATCCTGTTGTATTGTATGATAAGTATGCAGACCGTTGGTTTGTTACACAATTTAATGGCGCTGATCTTATTCTTGTCGCGGTATCCACATCCTCCAATCCCGTAGGATCATATTTCACATACACCTTTGTTCCCGCTCCCGGAACTTTTCCGGATTATCCCAAATATTCTGTTTGGTCGGATGGTTATTATTGTTGTTCCAACCTGGGCGCTCCGGAAAACGTTGCTGTATTTGACCGGGCCAGCATGCTTGCTGGAAATCCTTCGGCAGGAATGATTGCACTTCCATTACCGAATGTTCCTAACAACGGTTTCTTCTGCCCATTACCCGGCGATGCAGATGGTCAGTTGCCCCCGTATGGAACTCCATGTCCCTTGTTTTGTTATGAAGATGACACCTGGTCAGCGGGCGGAACAGATCAGTTAAATGTTTTTTCCTTTGCAACCGATTGGGCCACGCCATCGAACTCATCCCTTACCTTGGTACAAAGCCTTACAACTACACCTATTAATGTAAATTTTAATGTGAATTGGGATGATGTGCCGCAGCCCGGAACAACACAACGCCTGGACGCAATTGCAGGAGTACTCAATTACCGCGCGCAATACAGGCGGTGGACAGGTTACAACTCGGTTGTGATTAATCATGCAGTAATTGCAGATTCGATCACCGGTAAAGTAGGAACACGCTGGTATGAATTACGTCAGGATACTGCGACAAATTTATGGAGTATTTACCAGCAAAGTACGTTCACTCCTGACGGACATAGCCGCTGGCTGGCGAGCATTGCAATGGATGATTTCGGAAACATTGGAATGGCATATGCGGTATCGAGCCCGAGTGTATCGCCTTCGCTGCGTTATACCGGCAGGCTGGCATCTGATCCTTTAGGGCAAATGACTTTTTCGGAAACCATCGCTGTTACCGGAACCGGAGCGCAGGCTGGGATTAACAGGTTTGGAGATTACTCGCAAACTACACTTGATCCTGACGGCATAACATTCTGGCATACGGGAGAATATCTTTCAGGAGGGGGTATTCGTACGCGGATTTTTTCCTGGCAGCTAACATCGTTGCCAACTGTAATTCATGGCCTGTCCAACACAGCAGAATTATTGGTAATGCAGGATGAAGATCTACTAAAAATAAAAGGAAATAAACTTCCCGGAAATGAATTAGTACAAGCGGATCTTTTTGATGTCATGGGAAAACTGATCGCCTCGAAAAAAATCAAACCTGAAAATAATTCCGTTGAACTATCTTTTGATGTATCGGCGCTAAGCAAACAAACTTACCTCGTAAGACTTGGAAATAACCAGTTCCAGAAAGTTGTTAAAGTAATCGTTCATTAATGAAACGCATTACTTTCTTTATTTTCTTCGTTTTAACTGCGGTAGGGGTAAACGCGCAAACGCCTTCAGACACTACTAAAACTACGGGAAAGGTTTCGCATATGTTTAAAAGCGGTGGCTGTCATACCGTAATTATTGTTGAATCGAAACCGGAAATAATATTAATCCCACAAACCAAGCTTCCTAAGAAACTGGATAAAGAAGGTTTAATAATTTGTTTTAATTACCGCAGGCTCCGGAGCCCTAATCCGCAGGGGTGTGTGAAGGGTCACATGGCGGAGCTGAGCAATATTTCAAAAAAGAAATAGAATTTTTCAAAAGTGTTGAAGTTTTATCACAGGATATTATAGATATCTTGTTGTAGGATTGTTATTTGTAATTAATGCGATAAATATAAACCTTACATTGTAATTGTCTAATGTAAAAAAGAAGGTATATAAAATGAGTTACAAATTCGGACTATATTCTTTTTAACGCTTATATAAATTTGAAATTCATGAAATACCCCCTTTTCATTGTCTGTTTTCTGGCATATACTTTTTCTTTTTCTCAATTAAAGAATACCGATTCACTCTATAATATAATAAAAGCAGGCAATCAGGATACGAATGTAGTGAACGCTTTATTTCATCTGGTGGATTTGTTTTATGATGAAGGCTTGGAAGATTCCAGTCTTCTGTACATCAATAAGGGTTTTAATTTATCAGATAAGCTTGATTATAATTCAGGGAAAGGGTACGCCTGTTATAAAAAAGTAATGATCATGCTTAACCGCGGCAATTTAAAAGAAGCTCAATCAGAGGGGAGGAAGGCAGTTGAATATTATTCACTGTGCGGCAAGAAAAGGGAAATAGCCGATTCATATAATATGTGTGGCGTGGTTGCTGACGCCTCCGGTGACTATGAAAAGGCTCTTGAAGATTTTGAGACAGCCTTACAAATCCATACAGAAATTGTGAACGTTAAAGGTTTGGGGGCCGTTTATAATAATATGGGTAATCTTTTTGATGTACAGGGAAATTATGTTGAAGCAACAAAGTACCACCTTTTATCTTTAAAAAATTGTGAAAAGACGCGAAATAAAAAAGGAGTAGCGCGGTCTTACAATTCCCTTGCATCCATAGCTTACAGTATGGGTAATATGAAAAGTGCCTTAGAGTATAACGAAAAATCAATTAAAATATGCGAAGAACTGGGGGATAAAAAGAACTTGAGTTATTCCTATAATAATCTTGCCAACGTATATGCTGAAGAAAAAAAATTCAGTCAGGCGTTAAAGTATTATACACTTTCTTTAAATCTTAATAAAGAAGGTAACCGTAAAAAGGGGGTGGCAATTTGCCATACCGGGATCGGTAACCTATATCTTAACGCAGGAAAATGCGAAGAAGCACTAAAACATCATTTTGCCTCTTTAGAAATAAAGGAGGAGATAAATGATAAGCCGGGTATAGCTGTGGCTTACCTGAATATTGGTTCTTCCTACAGGTGTTTAAAAAAATATGGGGAAGCCGAGGCGTATTGTAAAAAAAGTATTAAAATGGCCAGCGAAATGGGTTTAAGAGATTGTTTGTCAAATGCAAACAATATATTGAGTGTGATATATGAAAACACCGGAAAGTATAGTGCCGCCCTGGACGCCTTTAAATTATACATCTCACAAAAAGATAGCCTTTTGAACGAAGAGAATACGGAAAAAACAACGCGGATGGAAATGAACTATGAATTTGACAAGAAGGTAATGGCAACAAAAATTTTACAAGTAAAGAAAGAAGCAGTTGCAAGGTCGGAGAGTAACCGGCAAAAAATTATAATATGGAGTATATGTGCTGTTCTTTTGCTTACTGTAGTGTTTGCGTTATATGTGTACCGTAATTATCTCGAAAAAGAGAAAGCGCACCAGGCAATAAGGATGCAAAAGGAAGTGATTGAAGAAAAGCAAAAGGAAATACTTGATTCAATTAAATATGCAAAAAGAATTCAAACTGCTTTGCTCACCAATGAAAAGTACATCGACCGGAATATAAGAGAAATGCAGAATCGGAGTAAAATCTGACGATTGTTAAGTGATGATTCATTAATGAAAGACAGAAGGTTTTTTTTCTCTTAATTTTCAATTAATTCCGCCGTTTACATCTTCATCATTTTCATTCTTGGCGGATAGAGCCTGATAAAAATTTCTACCGCAGAAGGGTTTCTTCCATATAAACTGTTGAGCCTGCTGTCTGCTGAATAATATGAGCCTTGGGCTCCAAGCGACATACGGAAGGCCTTTGATTGGATAACATCGTAACCTAATCCCAGACTTAGAGCATTCACGGAAAATACGGCTTCATGATCATATTTGGTTTGATCAAGGTTCAACTCTTCAGCCGACTTCTGTACATATTCGCAACGTCCATAAACTGATAATCGCTTTATAACCCATGCCGCTTCAAACAAAGCAGCATGTTCATCGCTATGAGTATGATTAAGTCCCCACAGAGCCGTTACGTTCAGAAAATTGCCCTTCTTCAAGGGTCTGCTATATACAATTGATGCTGTCGTTCTGTATACGTTTTCTTCTGGTCTTGTTTCTTCCGGACTCTTAATAAAACCTTCTGAAATCTGAAAGGATAAGTACGGATTTGGATTATACGAAAGCCTTCCGCTATATGAATCAAATCTGGGAACTTCAAAATCATAACGGTTTTCGTTTGGCTCCCGTCCTGTAAAAGAAGATCCGTCGATCTTAAATTTCCCCAACCTTATCCCGCCTGTGAGCACACCGAAAGTAATATGCGTTCCATCATTCCAGTGGTGGCTAAGCGGGGCATCAGGGCCATAAACGGAAGACATCCTGTGCATAAAGGCCACCGAACCCAAAGCAGGTTCTCCGGGATATCCTGCATAAATGAACACATCTGTTTTTTTATTCACAGCATGCGTATAAGCAATTGATAATTCAGAGAATAAATCATGAGGATGCTGTCTGTCCACTAAGGGTTCGTTTTTCCAGCTCTCGCCGGTTTGAAATAACAAGGGGTATCCGTTACCTCCAAATATTGCATCAAGCGACATCATTACGTTAAAACGAAACAAACCTTTTTTCCCTACACGCCTTTGACCCATTGCCATTAGCCAATTAACGGCATCAAACTTTTCACCGCCGCGGCTTCCTTTGTTAAAAACATCCTGATTGTTATAGCGAATGAAAATGTTACCATGGATCATGTACATCCATTTTTTTCTGTGAATCATATAACCGTACATCGGAGTAGAATCCGGCAACCATCCAGTTCCTGACCCGTTTCTGGACATAGGAAGATTTAATGAAAAGGCATGGCTCATTGGCGGCATGTCATGCATTTCCATCAGTGTTGTATCGTGCTTCATCCGGGAGTGGTCCATTTTCACTGTGTCAGAATTCATGTGATGGTGATCATGCTGCGCCAAAATTATTTTGCATGAAATGAACAGTGAAAATAGTATTGCTTTTTTTTTCATAAACTAAGCTTTTAGGAAAACAATCATAAATAATGACATTGCAATCATTAATGCATCTTCAATAATTGTAATCGTACTCATGGGTAAATTGAAAACATCACCAAGACAAGCGCACCGTATTTTTCTTTTATTCAAAACGCTTTGAAGAACACCGATTAAACTAACGCTCATTACTACAAGGGTGATAGTATTTATAACCAAAGAAAAAATGCCGGACAGGAACGCAAAGCCCAGACCCAGCTCAATAAATGGGTAAAGGAATCCATAGCCTCGCCATTTTTTTGCAACAACATCGTAGGTTGAATAGCTGTCAGCAAATCCTGATAAATTAATAAGTTTAAAAAAGGAAAAGGAAAGGAAAAATCCGGCCATAAAATGGCGCATCCACATCATCCAGGAAAAGGTATCTGATTTAAGCTGAACTAAAAAACTTGCTGCTGTAATATACGCGAATAGCAGAAGGACAGGCTTATAGGTTTGAAGCCGGGATTTAGTTACTTCTTCCATGATGTGGGGAATATTCTCCTGTTTTTCGGTTATTTTGTACCTGGTGCCTCTTAAAGCATTTTGAAGAACAGATGTGTCGATGTGTTTTTTCATCACAAATTCAGCCTCCCCGGTATGCCAGTTAGCGTTAACATTCCTTACTCCAACTGCTTTTGAGAGAAGATCCTGCACTTTGGTCTGACAGCTGTCGCAGGTCATGCCGATAATTTTATACCTGTGTGTCATTTGTAGTAACATTTATGACACAAAATTACTGCCTGCATTCAGCGGCTGTTTATGCAATGTTGGAAATGATTTATAGAGTTCACGGTTCCTTTAGATTTCTTCATTGAATTGGTACAGTATGTACTGCAACAATCAAGGTATTCATAAAAAAAAGGCAAAACATTTCTGATGAATGTATATGTATTAAAAAACTACCTTTGATTTTGAAATTTAAATAATCCTGAAATGAAACTTCAATATTGCTCTGATCTTCATTTAGAGTTTCCTGAAAACCGGGATTTTCTCAAGAAGAACCCTATATCGGCGGAAGGGAATATTTTATTGCTTGCAGGTGATATTGTTCCATTTGCTGAAATGGATAAACATAAAGGTTTCTTTGATGAGATGTCCGATAAATTCGAAGAGGTTTACTGGGTACCAGGCAATCACGAATACTATTATTCTGATGCAGCCAAAAGGAGTGGCGCGATAAATGAAAAAATCAGAAATAATTTTTTTCTGGTCAACAATGTAACAATCGTCCGGGAAGGCTTACGATTCATTTTTTCCACCCTCTGGTCAAAAATAAGCCCGGCTTACGAATGGCAAATAGAAAGAGGTATGAGCGATTTTCATGTTATAAAATATAACGGTTCCCGGTTCTCTTCAACACAATTCAATCAATTTCATCAAGAAGCTCGCGCATTTATTGAAAATGAAATCAACAAGCAATTTGCGGGTCAAACGATTGTCGTAACGCATCATGCTCCGACCTTTTTGAATTATCCCGAAAAATATATAGGAGATGCATTAAGTGAAGCCTTTGCTGTTGAGTTATTTGATCTTATCAAGCCATCGAATATTGATTATTGGATTTATGGCCACCACCACACTAATACTCCGGATTTCAGTATTGGCCGGACTAAAATGCTAACTAACCAGATGGGTTATGTAAAGTATAATGAAAATTTAACTTTTGTAAAGAATAAGTGTATAATGGACTGAGATCGGTGTATGGATTTTTGGAAAACTCTTTGCGATTTACGTATATGGTTTTTTAAAATATGAAACAAAGAAAAAGGCATTCAACTTCCTTCACCTTTTATACACTATGGTTCAAAAATTGAGCATTATCGAACTCCGCAAATAAAATCGGTGATGGGCTGTGTCGCTCTATTATCATTGGGTTTAGGGGAAATTAAAAAACCGGGCTTCTCAAATTGGCATGAAAAGTCCGGCTGCCCTCTACGGGTTGCAGATATCAACTTTTATTAAGGACTTCAAACGGAACTTAATTGCTTATTATGAAAGCGACATTCGACCGGGTTCATCAAACAAAATCGATAATCTCTCTAGGGTAGCAATAGTTTTCTCAACCATTTTTTAGATGTAATTTTCGAAGCAGGAATAGCCCTCAATTTTAGAGAAATTTCTTCGCTTTAGGGGCGTGCAAGAGTGTGTTTTTGGTTTAGGCGATAATCTTATCTAAGTTTCTCCGCCAGTTTTTCCAAATACTGCGTCCACGCACCTGAACAATCCTTGTAGCATTCAATTTGTGGAGATAAACCTTGATGAGTGAAAGTGATTAGGCTTTTATCTCCATGTTTTGAAATTTTAAAAATAATTTTTGTGTTTGTCCATTCATCTGTATGTTTTAAAAAGGAGAGATTGCTCTCTATTACTTGCCAAACAATTTTTTCGGTTGGCTCTAATTCAATCAATCGTTGTTTGGAATAATGTACTCCATCGCCTGCATTGAAAGTAAACTCGTCATTGAGAACTTTACTGCTGCCTTTTATATCTTCTCCGTAAAAGCCCGTCCACCATTTACGAGCATTAAGAAGCGTTTCGAAAATGTTATTTAGCGTTTTAGTGGATTCAAAGCTGAATGTGTAATCTTTAAAATTTTGTTGGCTCATAATTTATTTTTTAGGGAGTCCCCATTTCTTTAGTAGTTCCTTGTTGAGTGAGTCGTCTTCTTTCGTGTTCGGTTTTCCTTTTCCTATGCTTGCTAGATCTTTCAAACTACCCTGAATATAGCCAGTCCATGCATCTTGGCAAACATTGTAACATTCATATTCAGAGGTCAAACCAATTTGTGTAAAATTGATTTGTGTCTGATTGTCCTTTTCGGAAATTTCAAAAATAATTTTATTGCCTTTCCATTCACCTTGGTCTTTGGTAAAATTGAAATGATTTTCTAAAACAAGCCAGGCAACCTTTTTCTCCGGGATAAATTGAACAATTTTTATTTTACAGATGTGAACATCTTTGTAGCGATACAGAAACTCTGCGTCAAGTTTATCGGTGTTACCGTCAATATTCTCACTCCACCATCCACGAACATTGTTGATAGCATTAAAAACTTCCTTCGGTGTTTTGTCAACCAAAATGGTTGTTGTAAAATTTTTGGCGTCCATGATTACTTGTTTTATTTTGCTTCTGTATTTGATTTTTTTATAAGCGCTACCTGACCCATGTGATATTGTAAATGATTGGTGCGACCAATAACAACATTTAATCTGTTTCTGTGTGGCTCTTTCACAAAATCTTCTTGTGAAACCGAACTGTGTTTTTGAAACCATTCATCTGCACCTAAACCATTCAAGTGTGTTGCCAACTTTGCATTTACAGTTTCCCATATTGCCCTTAACTCTTTTGCAGTAGGTATTTCTGTGACAGATCTATCTGCCTTGTTTAAGAAAGCATTTTCTAAATGTGGGTAAAGT
>JACDDR010000140.1 GCA_013816895.1 Bacteroidota bacterium | reverse complement strand
ATACTTGACTTTTACATGCACTCCAACGTTTTTGAATTTGATCACTCCCACCCGATGTTTAAAAGCGGCTATATAAAAAATAACGAAATGAATTCCTTTTGCGGAATCATTAACGTTTACAATTTTTTGGCCGACTCCTATAAATACAACCGACTTACCGATTTGGGTTATCTGATTGCCCGCATTTTTGTAAACCGCGAAAAAAAGTTTTTTATTGAAACTAAAACTCAGATGGGTTACAAGTACATGAACTTTAGCGCAGAGCCCATTAATAATGAACAATTGCAAGAAATTGTAAACGAACTGATAATTTTTGTGGTGAAATTTGATTTGTTTACTCCTCCATACGATTCTGTAAAGCAGGTGAGCGTTTCCGAAATGCAGGAGAAACAAAGCAGCACCTCTCTTCGAACAGGAAAGCGGTTGGGCTATGCCGGTTCTGCTGCCATAAATTCAAGCGACGAAGAAATTAACTTATAAATCTGTGCATGCAAGTCAATCCTATTTCCATAAGCGAAGTAGCCGGCATTATCAATGCAAGGTATGTTGGCTATAAAGATCATTTGATTACGGGGTTAAATGAAATTCACCGTGTTAAACCGGGCGATATTGTTTTTGTGGATCATCCCAAATATTATGATAAAGCCCTGAATAGCGCAGCCTCTACAATTATCATAAACAAAGAAGTAGAATGCCCGCTAGGAAAAGCACTTCTCATTCATCCCGAACCTTTTACAGCGTTTAACCAGCTAACGCTTTATTTCCAGCCTAAAAATTATTCCAGCACATCTATAAGTTCAACAGCGAGGATAGGAAAAAATACTACCATCATGCCCGGCTGCTTCATTGGTAATAATGTTGTCATAGGCGATACGTGCCTCATTCACCCCAATGTAGTGATTTACGATAACTGCACAGTTGGCAACAATGTAACTATTCATCCCAATACAACCATTGGCAGCGATGCCTTTTATTTTAAAAAACGAACCACTTTTTTTGAGGCACTGAATACCTGCGGTAGGGTTATTATTGAAGACAATGTTGTCATTGGCGCTAACTGCACGGTGGACAAAGGCGTTACCTCAGTCACCAGAATTGGAAAGGGAAGCATTCTTGATAATCAGGTGCACATCGGCCACGACGTTGAAATAGGTGAAATGTGCTTGTTTGCGGCGCAAGTGGGGATAGCAGGTTGCTGCACGATAGGCAACGGCGTTACCATGTGGGGGCAAGTTGGCGTTAGCAGCGGTATTACCATTGAAGACGGAGCAACAATCCTGGCGCAAAGCGGCCTTGGCGAAAACATTAAACGAAACACAATTTATTTTGGAACTCCAGCCGCACCGGCCAGGGATAAGATGCGAGAACTTTTTGCCACCAAACAATTACCCAAGCTTATTAAAAAGCTGTACGAAAAATAAATTATTTTTTTAGCTTGTTGAGACTAACTTCAATATTTTTTTCTGAAGTTATCAGCGCGTTTTGTATTCTTTTCGCGTAATGAATACTATCCATTACTTCCTTGTTTTTTTCATTAAGCTTATCATACGCTTTATCTACTGCTACTTTCTGGCCTTCTATGATCTTCTTTTGCTTATTGGTAACGGTAAATCGTTTATAAAGGAAAAGCGCGAATGCTATCACAAGTATTAAAACACTTACAACAGCCAAAATAATCACCTGCTGCCTTTTGCTTTGTTCATGGGCAATTGCTTTTAATTTATCTTTGGCAGCCTCTTCTTTCACTTTTAATTCGGCCTCCTTTTTCTCCACTTCAAACCTTGTCTTCATGTCACCAAGCTCACGGCTGTTCTCTTCATTAAAAATACTGTCCGTTAATTTTTTGAAATAAACATGACTTTCAAAAGCCTTTTTATAATCTCCAGTCCTGGAATAGGCAATAGCGAGATTTTCGTAAGCAAGTCTTTCATCATCAACATCGCCGATTGTTTTGCTAACTGCTTTCGCCGTATCCGCATAGGCCAATCCGAGATTATATTTTCCAATTTTATTATATACGGCTGCAATATTATTTGAAACATTTGCTATGCCTTGTTGTTCGTTAATGGTTTTACATAAATTAAGGTCCTTAAAATAATAATCCAAGGCCTGAACATACCGTCCCTGATCCTGATAAACAATACCAATATTCGCATAACACGCTCCCACACCCTGAACGTGTCCGAGCTCTTTGAATAAGGGCAGAGCTTTCAGATTATATTCGATCACTTTATCAGGAGATTTCAAATGTCCATATACATTTCCAAGCCATGCATAACAGCTCGCTATGCCATTTTTATCTTTTACCTCTTCAAACATCTTTAAAGAGTTAAAGAGGTATTCGAGCGCCTTGGAGTAATTGCCCTGCTTATCACACACCACCCCTATATTCGTATAACAGTTTCCAATCCCTATTTTATAATTAATTTTCTCATACGTTTTCAGAGCAGTAAAATAATTTTTGAGTGCTTCGGGATAATTACTTTTACTATCAAAGGCAATACCAATAGTGTTCCATATTCTTCCCTCGTATATAGTTTGCTCTGTTTTTTGTGCGAGCGGTAAAGCCAAACGTGAACAGGATATTGAAGAATCGGGATTATTCCTTGCGTAGGCACGTGCTAAAGAAAAAATGGATTTCATTCTAACGGTGTCTGCATTTCTTTTATTACTATAAACAGCAAGTACAGAATCCATGTTTTGAGAAAACGAAAAAGAAGAAATTAAAAACAAGAAGTAAACAAGAGTTTTTTTCATTTGCACATTGAGGAGTAAAACACGCAGCAATTTAACGATATTATTTAAGCGGATGATGGGTGAAGCCGCAAGTCTTGGCTATCCGGCTAAACTTCCGTACCTTTAACCCGAATTATTCATTTGAATTCTCTAATGAATAGCAACGTAAGGAAACCAGACCAGCGTTTTACGAATTACTATGAATGACGAAGAACCAAAACACGAACGCCGTAAACGTTATAAAGGAACACATCCAAAATCCTTCAAGGAAAAATACAAGGAACTTCAACCTGAGGTGTATGCTGAGGATGTAGCAAAGGTAATGGATCAGGGCAAAACCCCCGCTGGCATGCACAGACCTATCTGTGTAAAGGAAATAATGGATTTCTTAAAAGTTGAGCCCGGGCAAACAGGACTGGACGCTACACTTGGCTATGGAGGTCACAGTCTGGAAATTCTGAAACGATTAAACCACAAAGGCCGGCTGTTTGCAACGGATGTAGATCCTTTTGAGTTACCGCGTACCAAAGAAAGACTCTTAGACCTCGGCTATGATGAGACAACCCTGGTTATTAAGAAAATGAATTTTTCACAAATAGATTTGCTTGTAACCGAATCCGGCCTTTTAAATTTTGTACTTGCCGATTTAGGTGTATCCTCAATGCAGATTGATAATCCTGAAAGAGGATTCTCGTATAAAGTAGAAGGTCCGCTTGATCTAAGATTAAACCCTAAAAGCGGCAAACCCGCGTCTTTTCTATTAAAAACAATTTCGCAAACCGAACTGGAAGAACTTCTCGTTGAACATTCCGACGAGCCCTACTATCTTGACATTGCTAAAGCCATTAAAAAGAAAATAGCAGCGGGAAATAATATAGAAACAACTACACAGCTTCAAACCATAATTAAGGACGTTCTCAAATACCTTCCGGTTCAAACGCGTGATGAGCAAATTAAAAAATCATGTCAGCGATGCTTTCAGGCTTTGCGAATAGAAGTTAACAATGAGTTCGGAGTATTGGAACAGTTTCTTGAAAAACTACCCGATGCATTGGCTCCGGGCGGACGCGTAGTCATTCTTTCATTTCATTCAGGTGAAGACAGAAGGGTAAAAAAATCGTTCCAGAATTTTTTTCGCGAAGGCCTTTACAGCGAAATAGCTCCTGACCCTATTCGTCCATCCGCAGAAGAATGCTTTACCAATCCGCGGGCGAAGTCGGCAAAACTGAGGTGGGCCATAAGAAGCTGATGTGAGAACGGAAAAGAAACCATATTTTAAATTATTTCTGGGACGATCTCTTAGTTTGAGTGCATTCCTTCTTCTAAGTATAATGTGGGCCTGCCAGGAAGCGACGATTGAACCTGCAACCCGGCCTGTTACGGTAACTGAGCAAAATGATAAAATCGTCACCATCAATATCCAGCCTTTTCAGGATTTGTCAAATGAAAAAGTGTCTTATATTTTCCACGAACTCTCAAAAATCTATCCGAAACTGGCGTTAAAGAATTCGATTGAATTACCTCCGGAAGCGTTTTATAAACCCCGAAAACGGTACCGGGCAGACACCATTATTTACTATTTAAGAAAAATAACGCCCTCCGATGAAATCACGATTGGCTTAACCGCTAAGGACATCAGCACTTCCAAAGACGATATTAAAGATTACGGCGTTATGGGCTTGGGTTACCAGCCGGGCAGATCCTGTGTTGTTTCAACCTTCCGGCTTTCGAAAACCAATTTGCGGGAACAACTTTTCAAAGTAGCGGTGCATGAATTAGGACATACTTTCGGCTTGCCGCATTGTCCCTCCAATCATTGTTACATGCGCGACGCAAAAGGGAAAAACCATGCTAACGAAGAAAATGATTTTTGTAAAACATGTAAGACGTTCCTGATTACGAAAGGTTGGAAACTTACGGAAAAGAAATTAGTACAATAAAAAACCTACCTTTAATGTTGTATAAACTACCTCTATGAAACACATTCTATATTTACCTTCTTTTATTTTCCTTGTTTCCTGTAACCACACTCCGCCAGCAGAAGTAAACCCTTGGTCCTCATGCGAAGTAATTCAAGGAGACACTTGTAACCGAACCGATTCTAAAGGCCGGAAACAGGGTAAATGGTATCAAACAGAAACCTCCCCTTCAGAATTTAAGATCAAGGATACCATCTTTTACAAAGACGGGGTTTTAATCGAGAATAAATAATATCTGTGGCAGCGTATTTCGTTGTTAAAGATTTAACCCTGATTGTTTTTCGATCGTAAAAAGCATAATTGAATAAAGTATAAATCATTCATTGAAAAACACTGGGATCAAAAATATTATTTACTTTTTTATTTTATTATTTCCGCTATTTGCAATAAGCCAAACGGATACCAACTCCGTAAATAAACTGAATTACCGTGCGATGAAGTTAAAGCGCTCAAATCCTGATTCTTCTCTTTACTATTCTACCAAAGCACTTGTTCTGGCCGAACAAATTGATTTTAAGCCGGGAATTATTCTGGCAAACATCAATGCTGGAATGGCGCAATGTTACCGTAACGAATTCTCCAATTCGCTTCCATATCTTAATAAAGCATTATCAGTAGCAAAAGTTTATGGCGATAAATATTACATCGGTGAATCCTATTTTTATCTTAGCCAGGCTCACCGTTTCCTCGCAAATTACGGACTCTCCATCAGCAGCGCCTTCAGCGCTCTTAACATGTATGAACAGATCCGGCACCGTAATGGCATTGCTAACAGTTACAACGGCATTGCCAACGTTTATTACGATCAGCAGAATCATTCCAAAGCGCTGCAGTTTTTTTTAAGGGCTATTTCTCTGATGGATTCTACAGAGTCCGACGCCAATCTTTCTACCGGCTATTTAAACCTTGGATTGGTATACAGTGAATTGCACAATTACGACAGCGCCATGTATTTTTATACCCGTTCCCTGGCCATCCGCGAACGGCGCGGCAATAAAGCGGCCATTGCAGATGTTTATACCAACATGGGCGTTTCCTTTTCCATTATGGGGAAATATCCTCAAGCGCTCGATTATCTTTTTAAAGCTCTAAAAATCTATGAAGAAAAAAATAACGAATACTATCTCGGAATTGTATATACCAATATAGGCGATGTGTATCTTCAAATGAAAAATTACAAGGAGGCTGAAACCTGGCTCTTAAAAGGCTTGAGCATGTCAGAAAAAATTGAAGACCGGGAAGGGATCAAAACATCTTATGCCACTTTATCAAATCTTTATTCCACCACTAAGCAATTTGAAAAGGCATTTAACTATAACCGCAAATTTGTTGAGATAAAAGACTCGCTTCTTAACCAGCGCAACCAGAACCAGATCAATGAAATTCAAACGCGTTATGAAACCGATAAACGCGATAAGGAGATCGTTATTTTGAATAAGGATAAATTACTTCGCGAAACCCTCATCGCCAAGCAACGGACAATTACCATAGCTTCCATTATTGGCGTCGCGTTTTTACTTGTATTTCTCTTTTTTTTCGCGGTAAGCTACCGGCGCAAGCAAAAAGATAACCGGATCATTACAAAACAAAAAGAAGAAGTTGAAAAGCAAAATTCAATCATCGCAATGCAAAAAAGGGAAGTTGAAGAAAAACAAAAGGAAGTGATGGACAGCATCAACTATGCACAGCGTATTCAGCGAATACTTCTCCCCAGCGAAAAATACATTGATAAACATTTAAGCCGTCTCTCTAAAAAAAATGACAAGGAATAGTCCTTCAATTTTTGTAGTTTTAAAGCCTGATGTTGAAAATGTTTATCATTGGTCCCGCGTTTCCTTTGCGTGGAGGACCAGCACAATTTAACGAGAACCTTTGCGCCGAGTTGGTTAAAGCCGGGCACGACGCTCAAATTATTTCATACTCTTTACAATATCCCAATTTTTTATTTCCAGGTTCTTCGCAATTTGAAAAAAGCGGACAGGCACCCGCCGGAATAAAAATACATACGCTTATTAATACCGTTAATCCGCTTAACTGGATAAAAGTAGCGCGGTTCATTCGCAAGGAAAAACCTGATTTTATTTTATTCCGTTACTGGCTACCCTTCTTTGGTCCGTGTTTAGGCACCATAGGAAAACTTGTACGTTCGAAAACAAAAGTGCTTGCCTTAACGGATAACATTATTCCGCATGAAAAAAGAACGGGCGATAAAGCATTTACCAATTATTTTGTTCGCAATTGCGATGGATTTATTGCCATGAGTAAAACGGTACTGAACGATATTTCTAAATTTTCTTCGACAACAAACAAAGCATACTCGCCGCATCCTATGTATGAAACTTACGGAGCAGCCGTGAGCAAACAGGAGGCGCGAAAAAAACTTGGATTAGTTGAGCAAGACAAAATTGTTCTGTTTTTTGGTTTGATCCGTCATTACAAGGGATTGGATGTGTTGATGGAAGCAATGGCGGATGCCAGGATAAAAAACAACAACATTAAACTGCTTATTGCCGGCGAATTTTATGAAGACAAACAACCGTACCTGGATATTATAGAGAAAAACGGATTAAAAAATCATATTATTCTTCATGATAAATTTATTGCCAATGAAGACGTGCGCTTTTATTTTTGTGCGAGCGACCTTGTAGCGCAAACCTACCGCAATGCCACTAACAGCGGGGTTACCATGGTGGGTTACTATTATTCGAAACCCATGCTGGTGACTAATGTTGGAGGGCTGGCAGAGATTGTTCCTGATAATAAATGTGGTTATGTAGTTCCGTTGGAAGTAGAACGTATTTCGGATAAAATCCTGGATTACTTTGAAAACAATCGTGAGGCAGAATTCACGGCACACGTCGTATCTGAAAAAAAGAAATACGAATGGCAGGAGTTTATCAACACCCTGTTAAATCTTTATAACAAGTGTTGAAAGGTTTTTTCTTCTTCCGATCCCCTCCAATCCCTTTAATATCAAGTCATTCAGAGAAAAAAGTTAATTACTCGCTTTTCTGTTAATAACCGTGTTTCCTCGCGTGGTAAAGGCTTTGTACTTTAGTAAGAATAGTTAAAAGCCCTGATACAGCGTTTCTCAGCCGGTCAGCGTTTTTTAACCATTATCAAGACTATAAACTAAACAGGAATGGCGCTACAGGTCAACGTAAATGACATATTATCACAGCTCTACCAGCACCGGCATGTGGTGGAGTTTCTTTTTGCAAACCGTGAAAACATAACGGTAAACGAATTGCTTTCGAGGGAGGACCTTTCACAGGATCAGTACATGAAACTGAAATCGCTCGACCTTGTTTACGAATACGAAAGCGTAGTAAGTCTGAACGACGCTGTAATTTCAATGTTTGAAGACTTCATGGAAATTGGCGAAGTAACGCCCGGCTTCATTAACGATTATATTAATGAACTGAGGCGACACATCCGTTTTTACCAGGAAGTTCACGAGCACCGTTTTTTACGAAGCATTAAAAAATATCTTAAACGCATCAACATTGCTCTTTCACGTGAGATCATCAAACTTCAAAAGAATGTAGATGATACTTACAAGAACGAAGCCAACTACAGGATCAAAATACAGAAGCTGGAAGATTACCGCGAAAAGCGCGACACCATTATTGACTTCATCCGCAAAACCGAAGAAATCATTACCGATACCAGAGGTCTCTTTACCCTTACCAATGATCCGGAGTTATATGGCATTGTAAATGCGTTGAAAGCAGGGTTAATTGAGAACCTCGACTTTTTAATTGAGATCCAGACGGACATTACCGATTACATCAACAAAATTCAGTTTCAGCTGGACGTTTACGTGAAAGCGCAACGCCTGAAAGAAATAAAAGATCACGGAACACTTCACTATCGCACCAACTTTAACGAAGTGATAAAAGCCGTGAATCCTTTGCGCTTTAATGGCATCAAAGGTCCGCGTACCAAAGTAGCCATCGATTTTTTGTTTACCGACGAAGGTCATGTACTCTGCAAAAAAGTGGCCGAAAAATACAAGATCTCGCGTTTAATGATGCGTGGAATTGCCGGCAAATTACCTTCTAATTTTAAAGACCAGTTAATTGACCAGCAAATTAAGCTCGACGTTGAAAAACTTGTAGAA
>JACDDR010000139.1 GCA_013816895.1 Bacteroidota bacterium | reverse complement strand
ATCTTTACAAAATCTTTATAAAACATCCTTTACCTTTGAGCACTGTTAATAAGGCATATATTGAATCATTCTCCTTTTCCTAAGCCCGCTCTTAAAAGACAATACCTTATAAGTGTCCTTTCAATCTTAGTTGTAGCTACCTGTTGTTATTTACTTTCGGGACTGCTCGGTTATATGGTGGTGGCCTTAATTTTATTGCTGACTGTTTCCTTAACGGCAATGTTCTTTGATATAAAACCCGTGCTAACTGCTGCCATTCTCAGTGCGCTGGTATGGAACTTCTTTTTTATTCCTCCCAAATTCACGTTGTCAATAAAAAGCGCCGAAGACGGTTTAATGTTTCTGATGTATTTCATTGTCGCGAGTGTAAATGCGGTACTCACGACAAAAATAAGACAGATGGAAAAAGTGGCGCGGACAAGGGAAGAAAAAGAAACAACACTTAAGCTGTATAACACGCTTTTAAACTCCCTCTCACATGAGCTCAAAACACCTATTTCCACTATAATCGGAGCTACCGATAATTTACAATCCATGGCCGACAAGCTTTCGGAATTAAATAAACATGAGCTTATTTCCGAAATTTCAAAAGCTTCGCTGCAACTAGACAGACAGGTAGGGAATCTGCTTAACATGTCGCGGCTTGAATCAGGATTTATTAAACCTAAAGTGGATTGGTTTGATATCAATGAATTAATCTATAGTGTGCTCAAAGAACTGAGTGATCAAACCCATAACAAACCCATTCATGTAGCTGTTAAAGAAAATCTGCCTTTGTTTAAGCTTGATTATGGGCTGTTATCTCAGGTACTGCACAATCTGGTTCACAACGCGTTAATGTATATACCAAAATATGCTATTATCACTATCAGGGCTTCCTGTAAAGAAAACAAACTTCAGCTCATAGTAGAAGATACCGGGCATGGTTTTCCGAACGAAGAAATTGAAAAAGTATTTGATAAATTTTACAGGCTTAAGAATTCTAAAACAGGCGGTACAGGTTTGGGTCTTTCTATTGTAAAAGGATTTGTGGAAGCCATGAACGGCTCTGTGAGGCTTGAAAATATGGCAGATGGTGGCGCCAGGTTCATTGTTGAAATCCCCTCTGAATTATCATATGCTCAAACTTATATGAAAGCATGAAAAATCCGGAAATATTAGTGATAGATGATGAGAAGCAAATTCAGAAACTACTTGCTATTACACTTCAAACAAATGATTACAAGGTAAATTCCGCTTTCACCGCAAAAGAAGGTTTGATACTGGCCAAAAATCACATTCCCGATCTGATCCTTCTGGATATAGGTTTGCCGGATAAAAGCGGGCATGAGGTTTTAAAGGAACTAAGGGTATGGTATACCAAACCCATTATTATCCTTTCTGTGAACAACGCTGAAGAAGATATCGTGCGGGCCCTCGACAATGGAGCCAACGATTATCTGGCGAAGCCATTCCGGTCCGGAGAATTAATTGCCCGCATCCGGTCTTCGTTACGCGGTTCTTTCTTATCTGATTCTAAACCCAGCTGCATTAATGAACTTGAGATAAATTTCGATCTGCGTGTAGTGAAAAAAAATAATACTCCCATTAAGCTAACCGCTACTGAATATAATCTGTTAACGCTGTTTGTAAAAAACGAAGGCCGGGTTCTTACCCACCAGTATTTACTTCGCGAAATATGGGGACCCGGGTACATAGAGCAATCGCAATACCTGCGGGTATTCATAGCGCAACTGAGAAAAAAAATTGAAACAGAACCAAATCACCCCGAATATATTCTTACAGAATCTGGCGTGGGATATCGCTTTGTGGATAAAGAACAAACACTATAATTATTATGGAAACTCCGAATAACGGTATCAATAAAGTAACATGGGCAGGCATTCTCATTACCCTTGGTATCATTTATGGAGATATCGGTACTTCCCCACTCTACGTAATGAGTTCAATAATTGGGAAAGATGCCATTGACGGTAATATTATACGCGGGGCTGTATCCGCGGTTTTCTGGACACTTACTCTGCAAACAACCATTAAGTATGTTATCCTTACCCTCCAGGCCGATAACAAAGGTGAGGGCGGAATTTTCGCGCTTTTTACCCTGGTGAAAAGAAACAAATACAAGTGGCTGATAGTACCCGCCATTATCGGAGGCAGCGCCTTGCTGGCCGACGGCATTATTACACCTCCTATCTCGGTATCGGCGGCTATAGAAGGTCTCCGGTTTTTCAGACCTGAATTAAATACAGTGCCTATTGTTATCGGCATCCTGTTCGGCCTTTTTTTTATACAACAATTTGGTACCGGCTTTATAGGGAAATTTTTCGGCCCAATGATGACCCTCTGGTTTCTTATGCTTGGGGTATTGGGATTTAGTCAACTATTACAAGACGCCTCTATCTTATCCTCATTAAACCCTTATTACGCGTACACACTACTAAAACTACACCCTTCAGGAATTTTAATTCTTGGCTCCGTATTCTTATGTACCACAGGTGCAGAGGCTTTATATTCCGATCTGGGACATTGCGGCAGACGGAACATCCGGATTTCCTGGATCTTTGTAAAAACAATGCTGGTCTTAAATTATTTCGGACAGGGAGCATGGCTTATTGCACATCAGGGCGAAAAACTCGAAATGCTGAAGCCCGGGAATCCTTTTTATGCCATTATGCCCGAAGCGTTTATTCCTTATGGAATTATTATCGCTACCAGCGCTGCCATCATTGCCTCGCAGGCCTTGATCAGCGGCTCATTCACACTTATAAATGAAGCCATGCGTTTAAATCTGTGGCTTAAAGTGAGAGTGAAATATCCAACAGAATCGCGCGGACAAATATACATTCCTTCCATTAACTGGCTTTTACTTGCCGGCTGTATCATGGTAGTTTTCTATTTCCGCGAATCGGCCAGGATGGAAAGCGCATATGGACTCGCTATTGTTTTATGCATGCTCATGACAACAGTACTGCTTAATTTTTACCTTCATATGAAACGGTATAACAGATTTCTTATTTCCGTCATCATTATTGTTTACTTAACCATTGAACTCGCGTTTTTATACGCTAACCTCAGTAAGTTCATGCATGGCGGGTGGATTACGCTTATAATTGCCAGCAGCCTTATTGCAGTAATGACCGCATGGCATCTTGCGAAAAAAATTGCAAGGAGATATGTAGATATGGTAAAGTTTGAAGACCATAAGCAACTGCTTATTGATTTAAGTAACGACGATTCACTTCAAAAGTATGCCACACATCTAGTTTACATGACCGGCTCCAATAATCCTGAAGAGATCGAAGCAAAAATAATTTACTCCATATTGCACAAAAGGCCCAAGAAAGCAGATGTGTACTGGTTTGTGCATGTTAATGTGTTGAATGAACCGCACACTATGGAATATAAAGTAACACATATAGTAGACAGCGATATTATCAGAATTGACTTTAACCTGGGTTTCAGGGTTGCACCGCGCATTAACCTTATGTTCAGAAAAGTAGTTCAGGACATGGTAAAAAACAAAGAAGTGGATATTACCAGCCGGTACGAATCGTTAAATAGAAATAATGTAATTGGCGACTTTAAGTTTGTTGTGCTTGAAAAGTTTCTATCTTTTGAAAATGATTTGCCCGCTTTCGAAAAACTGGTTATGAGCATTTACTTCTTTTTAAAGCGGTTCAGTATGAGTGAAGCCAAAGCGTTTGGATTAGACAGCAGTTCGCTGAAAATTGAAAAATTTCCAATGGTAATAACAAAGGCGAAGGAAATGCATCTCAGGCGGATAGGACTCGACGCGCACGGAAATCAGGTTAATACGCTCCCTTAAAACCTGAAATTATCAGACCAGAAATGGCCAAGCTGCAGTACCACTTTTATAAAGCCTTCAAGGGTTACCGGCTTCACGATATAATTACTGGCTCCTAATTTCCTGCATACTTCGATAGAAGGATCTTCATCTGAGCCTGTGAGTACAACAACAGGAATGTGTTTTGTGGCGTGGTTAGATTTCAGTTTTTTAAGTACTTCAAATCCATCTATTTTGGGCATGTGAAGATCTAGTAAAATAACCGTGGTTAAGCCGGTAAATTTTTTATGGTCAAACTCAACGTTATTGAAAATAAAATCAATTGCTTCTTCTCCGTTTTTCAAAAGCAACACATTCTTGTCGAGGTTTTGACTTTTAAATGCCCTTAGGGTCATGTTAGCATCATCGACATTATCCTCAACAAGTAATATTTCAATTTTTTCAATTTCCACAGTAGCAGTTTTAGCGTTTCATGATTCTAATACTTAAAGATTTATGCCTTTAAATTTATTCATAAAAACAGGAAAGTAAATTGGTGTTATTTTGTTTTTTCAGGATAACTCTTAATGAGTTCCAGGTGAGCCTCGGGCACGTGATAAAATGGAAGGGAATCTATGTCCTGATCGGCATTACTAATTTGAACGATCACGTAGTTAGAATGACTCTCCGGGTAAACCAGTTCTTTATTTATTCTTTCGTAGGGAATTTCGCTTGTTGCAATAACCGTGTAATTGCTGCCTTCTCCAAACGCCCATTTTACTTCATCTTTGATTTTAAATACCATTATTATAAAGATAAGGCATTTAATTGATTTTACCGGATTTTGTAACTCTGTAAAAATAAAAAATAAGCAATTAGCAATTATTTCAAAGCTGGCTCAGTTTAGTTTTTAATCAGTTTATTAAATACCGTTCTATACACTATTTCGTTCTTGTCGGCCATGCTGCCTGATATAATCTTAGTATGACAACTGCAAATAGTTCGCGTATGTTTTTGCTCATCTTTTATAAAACTACTTTTAGGATACGCGCAAAAAAGAGAGAATGCCTCTTTAGTACAGAACTTGTTCCACAGGTTTTCCAGTTCCACGGTAGCTTCTTTCTTCCCGTTTTCCCAAAGTATGGCTACCATTTCACCAAAAGCTCTTATTTTACGCTGCCTGTTATGAGCCTTTTTAATAACTTTTGAAATGGTGCTGTTGAATTTTTTTTCATCGGGTTCGTCATTCACCATAAAACAATTAAGTGTTTCCTGAGCATCCAGCATTATCAACTGGTCATCATCTACCAGCGAAGGCACATCATACCCTTCTCTTTTTAATCTGTATTGCAGGGCACCAAGGTGAGCCGGCGTTGCAATTAAAATCACGCATTCATGGTTTTTTATGCCTCCAATAACAAAGCCCTCTAAAAGGTCTAAAAACATTTCATCATTTTCGTATATCTGCACCACATGATCTGTAGGTGCTATTTCTCCCCAAAAAATCTGGGGGTTGGCGCGATGCCAGTCGGTTTGAAGTTCAGTACTTCATAAAATATTTAAAGGAAACGGGGTTCGCTGTAAACATACAAGAAACAAGCCTAGGGGTTTACCACTATATTTAGAGGAAAGAGGGCGTGTTTTCCACAGTTATGTGAGATAAACAAAGTATTGAGATATTGAGAAGACTAAGTGCAGGGAAGTGTAAAGTTAAAAACAGAACCTTTTCCCGGTTCCGATTCAACCCATATTTTTCCGCCGTGGCGTTCCACGATGCGTTTACAGATAGCCAGCCCTAGTCCACTGCCAGCATATTCCCCCTGTCCATGAAGCCGTTCAAATACCTGGAAGATCTTCGGAAAATATTTCGGATCCATTCCAATGCCGTTATCCTTTATAGAAAATTCAGCCATCTTATCTGTTTTTTTTGCGCCAATGCTTATTTCGGGCTTATTCTTATTCTGGAATTTTATAGCGTTAAGAATGATGTTCTGAAAAAGCTGTGTTATTTGCGAACGGTCGCCTTTGATCATTGGCAGGCTTTTATCAACAGTAATCTTTGTTGCGCTTTCTTTAATATTAAATTCAATGTTCTTAAAAAGATCTTCCACCATCGTATCAGTATCTATATTTTCAAAAGTTATTGCCGACCTTGATACAGTAGCATAGTTAAGCAAATCATCCAGCAATGTAGAAATCCGTGTTCGGGCCGCTACTATTTTCTCAAAGCTTTCATCAATTTCAGGGTCGTCTATCTTTCCTTTGATTTTTGATTTCATAATCTCCAGGTACATCCCAACTCCTCTGAAGGGCGCTTTAATATCGTGCGAAGCAGTTTCGGCAAATCGTCCCAACTCCTCGTTAGATCTTTCCAGCTCCTGGGTTTTTTCTATCAGTAATTCATTCGCTTCCCTCAGCGCTTTATTGGCTTCCTGCAGTTCCCTGGCCCGCTGGATAACCTCAAGTGCCATCTGGTCTACTTCCTCTTTCAGGGATTTGTTTTCAAGGCTCTTACTTGCTTCTTCATTTTTGATACTTATCAGTTCTGTTACGTCCTCCACCCGGTGTATAATATATTTCACATCTCCTTTATCATCCAGAACGGGCGAGTTTAAAGGACTCCAGTAACGCACTTGATACGCCCCACCTTCCGCCTCCGGTTTACGTATATCATATTTTTGCACCGCCATCGTATCGCTTTTTTTATCTGTAAGAACACGTTTAAGCGACACATTAAGATTGCTTACCCCATCAGCCACGGCATCAGATGGATTATCAGGAAATACATCAAAAATATTTTTCCCGGTAATGTCCTGGCGTTTTGTCATCGTTGCCTGCAGATAAGCATCTGTAACAGCAACAATGGTTAGAGCCCGATCCAGAACCAGAAATAGGCCGGGAGATTTTTCGAATAGCTCTTTAAAATTAAGCTCCATAGATTTTAATATGAATAAAGATAATTGAAATTAATCTTCAGGCAACGGGGATAATTTTCTACAGTGTTCGACCTGATATTTCACGCAGAGGCGCGGAGCACGCAGAGTATTAATATTTCTTTGCGACCTTTACATTCTCTTTTTCTCTGCGTTTAAAAAATTTCTATGTGGTTTGTTCTTAATTACTCTCGACCTGATATTTAACGCTGAGCACAGAGTTAGTAAGGCATGTGCAAATTTTAATCTGTGTAATGTGGCTTTCTAATTCCCTCTATGTGGTTTAATTTCACGCAGAGACGGAGAGTAGCAGAGTTAGAAAAGTAGCCCTGTTCCAATCTGTGTAATCTGTGAAATCTGTGGCCTTCTAATTCTCTCTATGTGGTTTAATTTCACGCAGAGACTTTTTAATCTCCATTATGTGGTTTAAGTTCACGCAGAGTCGCAGAGCTAAAAAAAGAAGTTGTATTTCAGTTTAATTCAGAGCAAATGAATTCCTTAACAACATGAGGGCCCGGCGGCTTTTTGTTTTTACCGTGCCCAGGGGCACTTGCTTTATTTTTGCCACTTCTTCCTGTGTGTAGCCGTGGAGATATACTAATTGTGTAATTTCGAAAAGATCTTCCGGCAGTTTTTCCAGCAGATCTTTTATTTCATTGGTGTCGGGATTGCTAAAGGAATTTTTAATGATCTTCGGTAGTCCTTCTTCAAGCCTCACATTTATTTTTGAAGTTTGATGGTATTTAGAGCTTAAATAATCCCTGCAATGATTGCGCGCAATGCTTAACAACCAGGTATATATTTTCCCTTTTTGCGGATCGAACTGCAGAATGTTGTTCCATGCTTTTACAAATACTTCCTGGCACAAATCTTCGGCAATATGCTCGTTAAAAACATATTTATATATTTCAAATGCAATTACTTTCTTATAATTAGTGTAAAGCGCGTTGAAGTACTGCGGATCGTTAAATTCGATGGTTCCTTTTGCTTCTTTACCGCCAATATCAAGTGTTAATCCGATAATCTTCACGGGCGTTCCGGCGGCATCCCGTAATATAACAGCCTGTGTTTCGGCAAAACCAATCCTTCCGTTGTTCCGTATAATTCTGCGCCTGAAGTTATAGCTGTTTTCGCTCTGCATTGCCCTGCTGATGATTCCGTTCACACGGTCAATTTCGGTGTAATGTGTTGTTTTAAAAATAAAAAAATCGGAATTAATGGCAACCGACCCCGGGTTAAAACCATATATTTCAAATTGCCTGCCCGACCACGTTAAGCGCTTTGTTATTAAGTCGTAATGCCAATTACCGGCATCTGCCTTATTATACTCCTTTATAAATGACGGATTTATGCCGGTTAACGTATTTTGTGGCGTGGATATAAGCATACTTCTTAATTGGATAAAAAAGTTCTTAAAAAGAATTGTGCCAGATGTTCAACAAAACACAGCGTTACCGAAACAGAAGCAGAAAGCGTAACCCGATGGATAACTATTTATGAACCGAAGTTGTACAATGACGGGCAAGAATGGGAGTGATTTTTTTGCAAAGCTCTGTAAAATCTGCCGGCTTAATTACAAATTCAAAAGCTCCCAACTCAAGGCAAACAGCACGCAGTTCCGCATCAGCCTCCGAACTGAACAGGTAAACAGGAATTCTTTTAAACTCCGGATGCTTGCGCATTTCCTTCAGCACCCCTATTCCATCCAATAAGGGCATGGTAATATCAAGGAAGATGAGATCGGTACGCTCGCTCCTGCCTCTGTAAGCTTCACGTTTTAAAAGAAAATCCATAAACTGCAAACCGTTATAAATAGAAATGGTTTCGCAGGGCGCCTTGCAGTTGGCAATAGCCTTCTTCAGCAAAAAATGTTCGCTTATTTCATCATCCACAATTACAACCTGGAACATCTCCCCCCGAATTTTTAAGCAAAATAAATCAATAAAAAAATTCCTGCCAAAAAATAAGAAGAGAATTTTATAAGGGTTTTACCTTAAGAGGAATTATTTTGTTTTTATAAGCAGGCGGTATTCCAGTTCGCGCATTACGTTGCTGGCAAAGCCTTTCAGTAATTCTGTTTCTTCGGTAGTAAACTCCCGGGGTTCTCTGTCCACCACGCATACTGTGCCAATGTTGTAAC
>JACDDR010000010.1:49778-54679 GCA_013816895.1 Bacteroidota bacterium | reverse complement strand
CCCTTTGGAATGAATGTGTTTTTCTTTAGGTTTTTTAGCACTTCCGGGTTTATTCTCTTTCACATATTCCGTATAAATATCCACGTTTCCGTTGGATTTCATGGTATATGTTTCGGTCATGTAATCCCATCGTTGATTAAGTTCGGTCGGGATCATTGCTATAACAAACCACTTTCCTGAATATTTTTCCAGGTCAACTGTTGTAACTGGATTTTGGGCCAAACATAACCGCAAAAACAATGTAAGCAAAAGAGACAGTAAGCCTTTCATAAAGTTTGTTTGGCAAACTTTGTGCCTCAGAGCGCCAGCTCATACAGCCAGTATTTTTTGCCATATCTTTCCGGAAGTTCTTTTACCCGAATGAAACCCAGGTTTTCGTAGATATGTTGTGCCGCGGTCATAAATTCTGCGGTATGCAGCATAACGGTTTTTTCGCCTGTTTCCCTAGCTTCTTTAATACATTCCGCGACAAGTTTTTTTGCTACTCCTTTACCGGTATAGTTTTGATTTACTGCAAGCAAACGGATGTAGGAAGTGTGTGCGGGAAAAATATCGGTAGGGTTTTTTGAGGAAAAAAGGCAAGCCATGCCAATGATGGTGTTATTGTTCTCACATACAAATGGGATGGACTGCG
Source organism: Bacteroidota bacterium (assembly GCA_013816895.1). Lineage (GTDB taxonomy): Bacteria > Bacteroidota > Bacteroidia > B-17B0 > Aurantibacillaceae > Aurantibacillus. Next base: position 54,045 of record JACDDR010000010.1, on the reverse strand, counting down.
TGAGTATCTGATCCCAGTTAGCCTCATCGGCAAGATTGGTTTTCATGACTTCAACATAAATGGGAAGGTGTAAGGATTCATAGGAACCAAAACTCTGCATTGCGAGTTCTTTGAGGAGCTCCCGTTCATGAGGATGGGCTCTCCGGTAATTTAAAAAAGTCTTCAAACGTGTACTATAAATAAAAAAAACGATCAACAGCGCAATCAAAGGTGCGATGATAAAAATGTTGTTCATGAGGTGTTCATAAAGGTACAACTTATTAAATGTTATTGGACATCCCGTAATAACATAACGTTGGCATAAACTTATTATTTACCTAGGCACAGGTTGCGGAGAAGTTTCTACAGATTGTTACTATTCGTTAAATATTCTGAATGACCGCGTGATAAACGAATGACGCGTACAGACAACGGAACAAGGACACCTCCTTTAAAAACCAATGGGGGTTGGCACGTTTTTTACTTTTTAGAGGTAATTATTAACCAAAAAAATAAACAAATGAACATTATCAACAAATTTACATTAAAAGCTGCGGTGTTATGCCTGGGTGTTACTATGATGACTTCCTGTAACCATAATGCCGACAACACTAACACCAACACTGAGCACAAGGAAGATCCAAAGGATCAGGCGCAAAACGCTAATGAACAAAAATTTGACAACCAGGGTGAAAAGGATGCCGACCGCCTGACTGAAGCCCACATGGCAAACCTTTATGAGATTATGGCTGCTGAAAATGCTGCCTCAAAAGCTACTACTTCTGAAGTGAAAAAGTTAGCTGAAATGATTAAAACAGCGCACGCAAAAATGGATAAAAATCTTACCGAGCTTGCCGCGAAAAAGAATATTACCATTCCGGCTGATCTTACAGATGAGGAAAAGCGCAAAATGGATAAATTGACTGAAAAAACCGGGATCGACTACGACAAAGAGTTTACTGAACAAATGAAAAGCAAGCACGAAGATGCCATTAAAATGATGGAAAAAACTTCTGATAAAGCGGAAGACGCGGATATTAAACAATTTGCTGCTAATGCTATTCCTGAGCTTCGTTCGCATTTAACCATGATTGAAAGCTGCTGGAATAACATTAAGGACATGAAAGATAATGATCATACAGCCAAGCATAACGATCATAAGGCTCATGCTTCAAAATAACATAGATTAAATTCACTTCAAAAAGGACCCGGGTTTCGGGTCCTTTTTTTTATGGCCTTACTTTTAATAGACCGTTTTCAAAATAGATTAAACCAAGGGGTAGTGATTGGGGTTTTAAAATAATTGCTAAATTTGAATAAATGGAGAGCGCCAAAAGCGATATCATAACCGGCACCGAACTTTATAATCTTTTTAAGGATTTTAATACCTGTTCGCTAAGTTATGTTTACAAAGGCATTTTTAACGCCACTTTAACCGACAAGATCTTGTCGTTGGCTGAAACCAACATGAACATTACTGAAGAAACTTCCAAAACGCAAAAAAGGGTTTATTTTGTAATGGTTGAAAGTCTTCAGAATATTACCCGCCACCAGGATTTGAATCAAAGCGAAGAGAATCACGCTTTTTTTGTAGTACAGAACAAGTCCGGCGAATACAATCTAACTTCCGCTAATATAGTTGACGATGAGAAAATAGAGCATTTACGTTCAAGTATTGAAAAGATAAATTCTTTAAATCCGGATGAATTAAAAGAGTATTATAAATATGTGCTCGAAAATACCGGTCTTTCTGATAAGGGAGGAGCTGGCCTCGGGTTAATTGAAATGGCGCGTAAATCGGGTAACAAATTGGTTTATAGTTTCGATAAGGTAGATAAGGATTCTTCTTTCTTTTACTTTAAAACCAAAATTACTGCACATACCGGCGAAGAAAATCTTTCAGATGATCTCCGGAATGAAAAACTCTTACACGAACTTTCAAAACAAAACCATATTAATATGATTTACCAGGGTATTTTTACCCAGGAGAATTTGAAGAGCCTTTTAACGATGACAGAAGGCAGTATTTCCAAGAATGATGATATTTCTTATAAACGCAAGGTGATCAGTATTATGGTTGAATTACTGCAGAATATTTGCAATCATTCTGCCAAATTAAGCGAGGTAAGCATCGGAAGCCCTGGAATTATTGTTGTTGCCACCAATGAAAAAGGCTGTTTTATTTATTCCGGAAATTACATTAACAATACCAGTGTAGAGGTTATAAGCAATAAAATAAAAAAAGTGAACCAAAGTTCGTTAGAAGAACTTGAAAATCTATACTCCGAGACGATTCTTAAGGATCAGCTTCCCGGTCAGAAAGGCGCAGGACTTGGGTTTATTGATATTAAAATGAAAAGCGGGAACGATTTAAAATATTCCATAGAGCTTTATAATTCTGACTATTCTTTTATTACCTTAACTGCTTTTATCCCCTACTAACATGAGCGAAGATTTGAAAATAGACGGTACAGAAGATTCTCCGACCATTGAACTAAACGCGGAACGGGGAGAAATTGTGATTTCAGGACGATCTCTGCCGGAGGATGCTTTCAGTTTTTATGCTCCTGTTATGAATTGGATTTCCAGTTACATCAGCTCTCCAAAGTCAGAGTCAGTTTTTATTTTTAAGCTCGAATACTTCAATACAGCTTCCGCGAAACAGATCTTCAAGATTGTTGGTATGGCAAACGACCTTTCTAAAACCCATAAGGTAAGTGTAAAATGGTACTATGACGAAGGTGACAGGGATATGCTTTCTTCCGGCGAGCGCTTTTCAAAACTTACCAATCTGCCCTTTGAGTATATTCAGAACTAAACTGAAAAACCGGCAACCAGGATGTCGTCGGTTTGCCTGGTTTCGCCCCGCCACTCTTCAATTGCTTTTTTAAATTCGGCCGTAGCATTTTTTGCGGAAAGATCGGTGGACAACACTAATTTTTCAAACCTGCTGATTAAAAATTTACGATTATTATTTCCTCCAAACTGATCGTAATATCCGTCGGTACTTAGAATAACAAAATCGTCTTTCTCCAGGGTTGCGGTATGTGTTGTGAATTTTTTCTCAACGTTGTCAAAGTTACCGCCAATGGAGTGAATATCGCCTTTTAATTCTTTCAACGTATTCTTTGATTTAATAAATATAGTATGGTTAGCAGTTGCGTACTGTAAAATACCCGGCTTTTTTTCGTCAATACAACAAAGTGTAAGATCCATGCCATCGTCCTGCGATAACTGATCCTGTCCCTGCTGGCGCAATGCTAAAGAAACTCCGCGATGCAAATGATCTAAAACGCATCCGGGATCAAGGATGTTTTTCTGGTTGATTATTTCATTCAAAAGTGTATTTCCGATCATGCTCATCAGCGCGCCAGGAACCCCGTGCCCCGTACAATCGCCAATTACAAAAAATGTTTTTTCCTGATGATTGGAGTACCAGTAAAAATCACCGCTTACGATGTCTTTTGGCTGATAAAAAACAAAAAAATGATTAAGCTTTTGTTCAATAATATTTAATGGCGGCAAAATAGCAGATTGAATTCTTTTGGCGTAATTAATGCTATCGGTTATCTGTCTGTTTTTTAGTTCAATTTTTTCGTAGGCCTTGCCTAACTGCTGATTTGCTTTCTTTTTTAAATTATACCTGCTTAGTAAGACAAAGCCCGACAACAGAATCAGAAGCAAACCAGCTACGGAAGAAAAAATAATGGTTCTCTGACGGTTTAGTTCTGCGTCCTTTAATTTTTTATCGTTGTTCAGTTTTTCAATTTCTTTATCTTTCTGGGATGTCTGGAAAATGGCCTGTAATTGATCGGCATTTGATTTGGTACGTTGATTTAATAAAGAATCTTTGGCGTAGGAATATAATTTTAAATATTCCTGGGAACGTTTATAATCGTTTTTCTTTTCATAAAGATCTGAAAGCAATAAAGCAGAAGAGCTTTGTCCTACAAGGTCACCCAGTTCCTTATACATGAAGTAGGCTTTAAGCAGATTAACAAGTGCCTTTTCCGGTTCGCCTGTTTCGCTGTAAATATCCCCTGTTTTTTCAAGCGCCACGGCATAATTCTTTGCTGTTTTATCCGGGTAAACCTTAAGTCTTTCATGGAAATAAGATAATGCCTTGCGAAAGTATTCAACTTTATGTTCCGCTTTTGCTTTTCTGAGCCAGGCGTCTCCGAGATTCGTGGTGGTCATGTCAATTCCGTTGGCGTCGGTTCGCATTTCTTTAAAATAAGCGTAGGGGATCATCAGGTATTCAATAGCTTTATTATAATCTCTTTTTGAA
>JACDDR010000010.1:9384-49768 GCA_013816895.1 Bacteroidota bacterium | reverse complement strand
TGAAAGGTATACCAGGGCCAGGTTGTTATAGGAATTTTTTACGTTGCCCGAATCATTTAATTCTTTGCGTAGAACAATGCATTTTTCGTGGTATTCGATGGCCCTGTCAAAAAACAAATCATCGTTTGTCAGTTCTCCTTTGCTGTTGTAGCTATTGGCAATGTTATTATAACAATTGGCAACACCTTCTTTATCGTTTATTTCATCAAATAGTTTAGCGGACTGAAAAGTATATTCAAGTGCCTTGTCAAAGAAATTCAACTGATGATAAATAATCCCTGTTTTGCGGAGGCAAAAGGCTTTGTCTTTTTTATTTTTGATCCTTTCAGCAAAGACAACCATCTCCGCTGCTATTTCGATGGCCTTTGCAGGCTGGCTGTAATAGGCATGCGCAAGGGTAAAAAGCGCCATCGTTTTTACAGAATCTTTTGCATTGCTTCGTAATATCGAATCAACCGGATTTGACCCGAGCGCGGGTAAAACCATGATTAAAATAAATATAAGTGTTATTAAACGTTTCATAAGCTTATACCGGTAACACAAAGATTATGCACTTGTTCCATGTTCCCTTTCCAGTTTTGTTTTTTTTGTTCTTTTAAAGATAAGGACGAAACTGTGCAATGCAAATGGTTTAGCTGTATTTAAGTTCAATTTTTAAAGAAGAAAAAAAATAACCGGTTCTTTTTTAAAGTTTTATTCCAATTATACAAACATCGTCTACTTGTTCGAGGGGGCCTTTCCATTTTTGAAACACGTCCTCCAATTTTACCCTTTGTTCGTTTAATGGTAATGAAGAAACGGACAAAAGTAAATTCGTAAGTTGTTTGTGTTTGAACTTCTTTCCTTTCCCGCCACCAAATTGGTCGGCGAACCCGTCGGTACACAAATAAATAACGTTGCCTTCATTATACGGAATGCTGTATGATGTAAACGAATCTGACCTTGGGCCTTTGCCAACAGGCATCTTATCTTTTTCAAGCTCTTTGATAATTCCTTTTTCGACCAGTAAAGGAGTGTTATTTGCCGCAGAATAGGTAATAGTTCGTTCTGTTTTGTTTATGCAAAGAAGTATCGCATCCATACCGTCCTGTCCGCCTTCTTTAGAAATCACATCGATCAACTGTTGCCTTACATGATTTAATATTTCACCCGGCAGTATTAAATTTTTTTCTTTAACTGATTCATTCAAAAAAGAAATGTTGAGCAAACTCATAAAGGCGCCGGGAACCCCGTGCCCGGTGCTATCGCACACCGCAAGATAAAACAGTTCGCAATCTGCAGTTGGGAGCGAGGAGCTTACTGCGGACTGTTTTCTGATAACTGAAGTTGTCCAGTAAAAATCGCCGCTCACAATGTCTTTTGGTTTAAAGAAAACAAAATGCTCCGGAATATGTTGGTTAATGAGACCCTCGTTAGCCAATAAGGCGTTCTGAATTTTTTTTGCGTAATTAATAGAATCAATTATTTCTTTTTGTTTGATGTCTACAAGTTGTTTTTGAGCGGATATGAGGTGGTTATCTTTTTGTTTTTGTTTGTATGCTTTAAATGAAATAAGCGTAACAACCAGCATTAAAATGAGCGCTATTATTCCACCATAGGTATAAGAACGCTGTCGTGATATTTCCTGCTCGTGTTTTAACTGTTCCACACGTTTGGCTTCAGAAGCTTTAACACTGTCGGCCAATGCCTTTCTCTCGTAAGCAATTTGCAATCCTTTTTGAATAGACGCCTTTCTCATTTTTTCACTGGTAAGTGTATCCTTGGTTACCGTATAGAGTTCGTGCATCTCTAAAGCATGTTTTACATCATTCTGAGATCTGTATATTTTGTAGAGAAGTTCGGAAGCGTTTTTTATATACACCGGCATTTTTAATTCATTCGCCAGGTTTAATGATCTGCGCGCGTACTGTAAAGCAGTTTTATTATCCTTATTATCAAAAGCCAGCAATCCCAATATAGCTGTCGATTCCGAGATACCCTTTTTATCTTCTATCAATTCTCTCAACTTTAAACTTTCATCAAAGTATTCTTTAGCCTTATTCTGATCACCTCTTTTAAGATAGATTTTCCCAATGTTAACAAGCGTGTATGCTCTTCCTGAAGTATCACCGGATTGTTTCTGAAGTTTTTCTCCTGATAAATAATAGGTAAACGCTTTTTCATCATCACCCTTTGCCTGGTAAAAATAGCCAAGGTTGTTGCAGGCTTTACCAATTCCGGCAATATCATTAACTTCTTTTTTAAGTTTAAGACTTTGCTCCAGGAGTTCAATACATTTGGTGAGATTACCATTGCGGTTATATACAATGGCCATATTGTTAAGCGCATCCGCGCAGATCTTTTTGTCTTTTAATTTTTCACCCGCTAAAAGTGCCTGATTAAATAATTCAAGAGCTTCGGCAAGATTATTTTTCATAAAATACACCTCACCTAGAGAAAGCGCCGATGCTGCTTTTATTTTAGAGGATGACGTGGAGGAGCTTAAAATAGAAGTCAGTGAATCAATAGTATTCTGCTGAGAGCGCATACTAAACCCGGCGAACAGTAATATAAGAACACAAGGCCAGGATCTTGAAACCCAAACTATTTTTTTACTGATCATTTTTATTTTATTGAAAGGATCAGTTTTTCTAATATTCCGATTGCGCTTTTTGATATCACCGTTCCGGGTCCAAAAACAAAACTTACCCCCGCGTTAAACAAAAATTCATAATCCTGCTGCGGGATCACTCCTCCTGCAACAAGCATGATATCTCCGCGCTTGTATTTTTTTAACTCCTCGATAACCTGTGGTATCAAGGTTTTATGACCGGCGGCAAGACTGGATACACCAAGAATGTGCACATCGTATTCAACGGCTTGTTTAGCAGCTTCTGCGGGGGTTTGGAACAAAGGACCTATATCCACGTCAAAACCCATGGCGGCAAAACTTGTGGCAATAACTTTAGCGCCACGGTCATGTCCGTCCTGTCCCATTTTAGCGATCATAATGCGGGGCCTGCGACCATCCAGCGCGGCGAATTTATCGGCCAGCTCACGGGCTTTGGCAAAATCTTTATCCATACTTATTTCTTTACTGTAAACACCGGCAATAGAACGAATGTTAGCTTTATATCGGCCAAATATTTTTTCGAGGCTAAAGGAAATTTCTCCGAGTGTGGCACGCGCTCTCGCTGCCTGGATGGAAAGCTCAAGTAAGTTGCCCTTGCCGCTTTGTGCCGCTTCAGTTAACGCATCAAGGGCTTTTTGAACATCGCTGTTATTTCTTTCTGCTTTTAATTTTTTTAACCGGTCAAGTTGCTGGTTGCGAACCTTCGCATTATCAACATCCCTAATATCTATTTCAGTTTTTTCTTCTGTTTGAAAGGCATTAACACCAACGATAATATCTTTGCCGCTGTCAATGCGCGCCTGTTTCCTCGCGGCTGCTTCTTCAATCCGCATTTTCGGAATCCCTGTTTCAATTGCTGCGGCCATCCCTCCCAGCTTTTCAACTTCTTCAATCAATGTCCAAGCTTTATTGGCTATTTCATTTGTAAGCGTTTCGAGGTAATAAGAGCCGGCCCATGGATCAACCACTTTGCAGATATTGGTTTCCTGCTGTAAATATATTTGTGTGTTACGCGCTATTCTTGCGCTGAAGTCGGTAGGCAAAGCAATAGCTTCATCGAGGGCATTGGTATGCAAACTCTGTGTGTGGCCCATTGCCGCCGCAAGCGCTTCGATGCAGGTTCGTGCCACATTGTTGAACGGATCCTGCTCGGTTAAACTCCATCCACTGGTTTGGCAATGTGTGCGAAGCGCCATCGATTTCACTGACTTTGGGTTAAACTGTTTCACCATCTTGGCCCACAGCATCCTGGCCGCACGCATTTTGGCGATCTCCATAAAATGGTTCATTCCTATAGCCCAGAAAAAAGATAATCGGGGTGCAAAATTATCAATATCTAAACCTGCTTTAATCCCGGTACGAATGTATTCCAAACCATCCGCCAGGGTGTACGCAAGTTCTATGTCAGCGGTTGCACCTGCTTCCTGCATGTGATAACCGCTTATTGAAATAGAATTGAATTTTGGCATGTTGCGCGATGTGAATTCAAAAATGTCAGCAATAATTTTCATGGAATGCGCCGGCGGATAGATATAAGTGTTACGCACCATGAATTCTTTCAGGATATCGTTCTGGATGGTTCCGCTTAGTTTATCCATGCTCACGCCTTGCTCTTCGGCAGCAACAATGTAAAAGGCAAGTATGGGTAAAACAGCACCATTCATGGTCATTGATACGCTCATCTGATCAAGTGGAATCTGGTCAAATAAAATTTTCATATCCAGGATGCTGTCAATGGCAACACCAGCCTTTCCAACATCTCCAACCACCCGTTCATGATCGCTGTCATACCCGCGATGAGTGGCCAGGTCAAATGCTACGGATAACCCTTTTTGGCCGCCAGCCAGATTTCTTCTGTAAAAGGCGTTACTTTCTTCCGCGGTACTAAAACCGGCATATTGCCGAACGGTCCATGGACTTTGAACATACATGCTGGAGTAGGGCCCGCGAAGAAAGGGCGGAATGCCTGCTCCGAAGTTCGTATGTTCCAGGTTTCTGGTTTCTTGTTCGGTATAAAAAGGTTTTAATTCAATTTGTTCGGCCGTTATATATTTTTCGGTAGCGGCGGAAGTATTATCTCCCGGAGCAATTGCTGTAGAACTTTTATACTTTATGGTTGAAAAATCTTTACGCATTTTTTACTTTTTAAAACCAATTCGTTTTATTTCGGCTATCCCTGTTGATAAGACAAAAGGCCTGTAAGCAAGACCTCTGTGTTTTCCTGAACTCATCACAATTTGTGATCTTAGAGAATTATATTCTTCCCTTATCTCATAAATTTTATTTTGAACAGCTTTTAATTCCATATTCTAACTGTTCACCTTCAATTTTTCTTCCTCAAATGACAGAGCGAGCCGGATGGGTTTAATTCTTTTTGCCGCGGGTTGACTGTGTTCCTTGCCTTTTACCATAAAGACTGATGAAATGGATGTTTCTTTCGGATCCTGGTACTTGTTAACTCCAACCATTACAATTTTTCCTTCTTTTACCTGCGAAGTTAATTCTGCAGCGTTTGCAGCAATAGTGTCCTGTATAAAGTTTGATTTAATACATTCAATAAACCCGCCTTTGCTTTCGATGAGTTTAAACTGCTCCCAGGCTTTTTCGGCGAGTTGATCTGTAAGTGTTTCAAGATAGTATGAACCTGCTGCAATGTCTGCTACTTTATCAAGATAACTTTCATCCTTTAAAATGTGTTGCTGGTTGCGGGAGATACGCGAGCCAAACTCAGTAACTTCTCCGAAGCCTTCGTTAAATGGCAGCACGCCAAGGCTGTCGCACCCGCCAAGTACAGCGCTCATGGCTTCTGTGGTAGTACGCAACATGTTGGTGTAGGCATCAATGCTGCTTTTGTTTATCTGTGCTGTTTGCGCGTGAATGTGAACGGCGAAAGATGTTTTATATTGTTCCTGTAAAAGGGTTACCAGCTTACGAAAGGCCCTCAGTTTGGCTATCTCGTTATAAAAATCGCCATTCACCGAAAAAATGAAATGAAGGGTTTTGTTCTTTAAACTTTGTTTATTGTCCAGGTAATTAAAGTATTCGTTTAAGTGCGAAAGTCCTGTTGCCAGTTCATTAACCGTATTGGCACCGGCTTCCTGATAAAGACTAACGTTTACCGGTATGTGAACAAGCCTGTCAAGTACCGAAAGATCTTTCTCCTGGTTATCGTGCCATTCGCCGTAGAAAGCAAAGAGGCAAAGCGGATCAACATTTACAAAACATTTTATTTTTCCGTCAAACGCGTTTTGTTTTCCGTAAAATTCTTTAACGTCATCAAGTACATGAAGCGCGTCATTACTGATAAAAAACTGCGTATAAATATGTTCCAGTGAAATATCTTTGAGCAGCGTTTTAGTGTTAATTTTTTTATGAATGTAAAAGGAAAGTCCGCTGGCGCCGCCTTTTAGTGCGGCAAGCGCTCTATCGTTTGCTTTTTGTTCGTCAGTAACGGTGATCTGTTCGCAAATGTCCCAATGACCGGATGTGAAAAGTGGTACCTTTTTTTCGGTGATATCTTCAGAATTATAAAAAGGATTTATTGTAATTCCGTTATTGGTTTTCCATTTTAACTGGTCAAAATCAATTCCTTTGAGATCTTTTACGATTTGTTCTTTCCACTGCTTTGCGGAAACAGGTGAGAATTCATTAAATAGTGAGTTCATTTTTTTAAATTTTCAAAAGGCGATTAAGCCTAAAAAATCTGGGCAATTTCTTTTTTAATATAGTCCAATGCTACTTCATTGGGCATTCTTTTATCCACGTTGGCTGTGATATTAAGCACCATCATAGCGAGGTCGTTACTTGAATTTTCGTGCGGTACTTTTGTTGATGAAATATTCACAAGCTTGATAATTTCTTCTTTCGCCGTTTTAACGAGTTCCCAGGAGTTGTGGCTCACATAAATTTGCTGCGAAAGATTGTGTTCATACTCGGTTTTAATTGCTTTGATCAGTTCCATGTGAAGTTGCTGAGCTGTCATCCCGTGTTTATTAACCCTTACCACCAGCGTGTTCGGGTGAATTCTTTCCAGAAAAATGACAATTCGTTCGTATGCCTGTATCTTCAGAGGTGTGAGGGCAGAGGAGGAGGCTTTCCGTAACTCATGTTCGCGACGTTTCTGTTCGTTCGCCAGGAATTTTTGCACCAGTAAAAAAGCGGCAGCGAACACGGCACCGGCAGGTAAAATGATTTTTAGTATCTCTATTAATCCGTCCATAAAAATTTTGTTTGTTATTATAATGATTTATCCTGCATGGGTTACATTACATTGTCATAAAGGCATGTACCGTATAAAAGTCGGCAAAATTATTAAGATTTAAAACCTTTTTTGAGCGTTTTTTGTTTTAATTTAGGGTGCCTTATGGAATTTGACGGGCTTTGACATCTTTAATTAAACACTCAATTATGAACATCAAAAAAGCAGCCGGTTTATTGTTAATAGTTCTTTCAACCGCGGTACTGGGTCTTGGTCTTTTTTCAGGATTCAAGCCCGGCAGTACAGAGATCCTGTTTAGTAAAAGCGATACGTTTGCTTCCTTATGGAAACGGGTAGACAGCTGTGAAAAGAAAGGGCTTACAGAATCGGCTCTTAAAATAATTGATGTTATTTACAATAAGGCAAAAGTAGATAACAATGCGCCTCAGTTCGTAAAAGCGGTGCTTCACCGAATGAAATTTGAAAGTTACAAGGAAGAATTTTCACTTGAAAAATCCATTCTCAAACTGCGCGACGAAGCCACTACAGCCCGTTTCCCGGTTAAGCCCGTTCTTCAAAGCATCCTGGCCGATGCCTACTGGCAATATTATAATAATAACAAGTATAAATTTTATAACCGCACCGCAACCGTAGGGTTTAAAAACGACGACATTACTACATGGGATCTTAAAACCATTACCTACGCGGCTATCAGTAACTACAAAGAGTCGCTGGCCAACACCGATAGTCTGAAGCGCACACGAATCGATATCTACGATGATATACTGGACAAAGGCAGCGAGGAAGGAAGAAAATGGAGGCCAACGCTGTATGATTTCCTGGCTCACCGCGCACTGAATTTTTTCAAGAGCACTGAAATTGATGTGGCGCGGCCCGCTCACCGGTTTACAGTTAACGAAGATGTTTATCTTCTTCCTTACAAACAGTTTTTGAAAGCAACAATTACCAATCCTTCCGAAAGTCTCGAAACAAAATATTATGCTTTGCAATTATTCCAGGATCTTACGCGTTTTCATGAAAGTGACGAAAATAAAGATGTGCTTCTTGATATTGAACTTTTACGACTTGATTACATCATTACACATTCCCAGAATGCAAAAAGAGATACGCTTTTTCTTAAAACCTTAAAAGATTACCAGCAGCAGTTTTCAACAACAGCAAGGGTTACGGAAGTTGATTTCAGAATTGCGTCCTGGTATTTTAATAAGGCGATTTTGTATAAGCCTTTGGAAAGTGATCAGTACAAGTGGCACAAGAAAACTTCGAATGAACTTTGTAATGCAGCTGTTAAAAAATATCCCGAATCATATGGCGCAAAGCAATGTATCAACCTTATGGCCTCTATCCAATCAAAACAATTGAACCTGGCCATGGAAGAAGTAACAGCGCCGGATAAACCTTTCCGCGCCATTGTAACGTCATCCAATATTAATAAACTTTATTTTAAAATTGTAAAAACATCTCATTCTGAAATGCGCCGCTTGCTGCGTATAGAATGGGGCCAAAAGCTATATGACAAACTAAATTCGTTACCGGTAGTTAAATCATTTGAAAGCGATATCATCAATGACGGTGATTACCAATCCCATGCTGAAGAAATAGCCATGCCCGCACTCCCTTATGGCTATTACCTTGTGTTGAGTTCAATAAATGCGGATTTTAAATATTCCAACAATATTACATCCTATGCCCAATGCATCGTTTCTGATATTACAACAATTGAGCGGGCCAAAGAAGACGGTTCGCACGATTTTTATGCATTGAACAGAGAAACCGGAGACCCCCTTAAAAATATTACCGTACAGGTATGGCACGAAAAGTATAGCTACGTAACGCGCGATTATGAAGTAAAAAAAGGCCCTTTGTTAAAAACCGATGAAAAAGGATTTTTCAATGTGAACGAATTTAAGGATGAAGACCGTACGTTTTTCGTAGAAATTTTTAATGGCAAAGATTCCTATTTCAATAAGAATAGTTACTACGGCTACCGCCAGTATAAAGACAATAACGTCTATGTAAAATCCTTTCTTTTCACCGACAGGGCCATTTATCGCCCGGGTCAAACCGTATTTTTCAAATCTATTTTACTGGAAGGAAAAGCCGATGAAAATTATAAGATCAAACCCAATTATCCCGTAACTGTCACTTTTTATGATGTGAATCATCAGAAGGTAGGCTCGCAGGACCTTGTGACCAATGAATACGGAACAGTGAGTGGTTCCTTTACCGCGCCGCAAGGTGTTTTAAACGGGCAGATGTATCTTTATGATGGTCATGGATCGGTGTATTTTTCGGTTGAGGATTACAAACGTCCTAAATTTGAAACCAAATTTAACGACGTAAAAGGTTCCTATAAAATTAACGACTCCATAACGGTTAGCGGAGTTGCGAAAGCCTACGCCGGTAATGTGATTGATGGCGCCAAGGTGAGTTATCGCGTGGTGCGCCGTGTAAATTATCCGTATTGGTGGTGGTGGTACCGTTCGTACTACTCGGCAGCAGCGGAAACAGCAGAAATGGTTTCAGGCGAAACAATTACCAATGATACCGGTGGATACGTTATTAAATTTAAGGCATTGCCGGATGAAAGTGTATCAAAACAAAGCCAGGCTACATTCATGTATGAAATCTCTGCTGATATAACTGACATTAATGGTGAGTCGCATAGTACGTCAACAAGCGCTACTGTGGGGTATCAATCGATTAATTTAAATATTGGTACCGATGGAGTCATCAATCAATCGGATATAAAACCAGTAAGGATCAACAGCCCGAACCTGAACGGAGTGCCTGAACCAACGAAAGGTAAAATAACCATTTATAAATTGAAACAGCCTGAACGACCTTTCCGGAGTCGTGTCTGGGCTCAGCCCGACAGGCATTCTGTTTCTAAAGAAGAATATTACAAATTGTTTCCATTCGATTTATACGCAGACGAAGAAAATAAATACAAATGGGAAAAAGAAAATAAATCCTTTGAGAAAAATTTTGATACCGGTTTAAAAACCGAATATGATTTATCGGCAGATCTTAAAACGCTGAAGCCCGGAGTATATGTGATTGAAGCAATCTGCAAAGATAAATTCGGTGAGGAGGTAAAAGCCTTTAATTATTTTACGCTGTTTAATCCCACTGCTTCGGAGCTGCCGGAGCAAACTTCAGACTGGTTCTACCTTAATAAAACAACTGCTGAGCCAGGGGAGAAGGTGGGTTATATTTACGCTTCCGGTTTCCAGAACAATAATTACCTGTTTGAACTGGAACATAAAGGGGTGGCCATAACTACCAAAACAATGGTTTCTTCCATGAGCATGAATGAAATTGTGGTGGATGAATCTTACCGCGGTAATTTTTCTTTCCATGTAACTTTCGTAAAGCATAACCGTTTTTATCATAAAGAAAATGTAATCACAGTTCCGTATACCAATAAAGAACTTGATATACAATTTGAAACATTTAGAAATAAATTACTTCCCGGTCAGCAGGAAGAATGGAAACTCGTGATCAAGGATAAGAAAGGTGATAAAATGGCGGCCGAATTAATGACTGCTATGTACGACGCTTCGTTGGACGCATTCCGCCCCAATTACTGGGCTTTTGATATTTATAATAACTGGTACTCTCGGCTAAACTGGAATTGTACATCGGGCTCATCCGTTAATTCAAATGAGTTTTATGAAATTAAAGCACCTTACGAGTATTTGCCCTACCGCGATTACGATCACCTGAATTATTTTGGAGTGTATTTTTATAATAATAATTATTACCGGGGCGGGTATGATAAATCCGATGGATATGCTGCTGCGCCGTCTCAGGTGGCTATGGATGAAGTCACTACGGTCTCCAAAAACGCAGCATCCCAATCTGTGGCAGAAGAAAAATCAAAAGACCGATCGGTTAAGAAAGAAGCTGAAACAGAGCGGGACGGCGATGTAAAAGTAGGAGGTGGTAAAGCAACTACCACTACCGGGGAGAACAGGAGAGAGGGTAAAGAATCGGGCGGAGAACTTGGCAATGTAAAAGCCAGAAGTAATTTTAACGAAACTGCTTTTTTTTATCCGTCCCTTCAAACGAATGAAAAGGGCGAGACGGTCATTAAATTTACAATTCCTGAAAGCCTTACCAAATGGAAGGTGATGGGCCTTGCGCATACAAAAGATCTGAAGATCGGGCAGTTCCAAAAAGACGTTGTTACTCAAAAAGATTTAATGGTACAACCTAATGTTCCGCGGTTTTTCAGAGAAGGTGATAAAATGACTTTCATTTCAAAAGTGGCGAATCTTTCAGATAAAGAATTGAAGGGGTCGGCAGAATTGAAGCTATACGATGCATTAACGGATAAGGAAATTTCAGCCTCGATGATCGAAGCGCTTTCGGGACCGTTCCCGACTATTGGCTACCGTGATTTTACAGTTAAAAAGGGACAGAGCACATCGATCGAATGGAATATTTCAATTCCTGAAGGCATCTCGGCTATCAAATATAAAATTGTAGCAAAGGCTGGTAACTTCAGCGATGGCGAAGAAATGGCTATACCGGTTTTAACCAACAGGATGCTGGTGACCGAAAGCATGCCTTTGCCTATCAGAAGTAATCAAACCAAAGATTTTTCTTTTACGAAGTTCATTAATCAGAACAATAACTCTACCACATTAAAAAATCACGCGTATACACTGGAGTTTACTGCGAACCCGGCTTGGTACGCTGTGCAGGCACTTCCTTACCTGATGGAATATCCTTACGAATGCGCCGAACAAACCTTTGCGCGTTATTATGCCAATAGCCTTGCTTCACACGTTGCTAATTCAAAGCCTAAGATCAAAGCCGTATTTGAGGCATGGAAAACAAGCAGTCCCGCTGCATTTTTATCCAACCTTGAAAAAAACCAGGAACTGAAAGCCGTTGTTCTTGAAGAAACACCATGGGTTCTGCAATCAAAAAGTGAAACCGAAAATAAAAAACGCGTTGGCCTTTTATTTGATTTGAACAGGATGGGCAATGAGCAAGCAAGTGCTTTCAGAAAATTACAAAAAGCACAAACTTCCAACGGTGGCTTCTGGTGGTTTGAAGGCGGACCGGATGACTGGTACATAACCCAGCATATCGCCTGCGGTTTTGGCCACTTGGATAAGCTTGGTGTAATAAAACTAAGGAATGATGGTCAGGCCTGGAACATGATGCAGAACGCGGTTCGCTATTGCGACAACAGAATGCGCGAAGAATACGAATGGATTAAAAAGTATGACAAGGAATATAAAACCAAAAATCATTTGAGTTCTACTGCTGTCCAGTATTTATACATGAGAAGCTTTTTCAAAGATGTAAACATGGATAACCGGAACAAGGAACATTTTGAATACTATAAAAAGCAGGAGCAAAGTTACTGGTTAACCAGTGGACGGTTCTTGCAGGGAATGATAGCATTAAATTTATTCCGCTATGCTGATCTGAAAACTCCGAAAGACATTTTGAAATCACTGAAAGAAAACTCAATTAACAGTGAAGAAATGGGTATGTACTGGAAGGAAAACTATGGATATTATTGGTATGAAGCTCCTATCGAGCAACAGGCAATGATGATAGAAGCGTTTGATGAAATAAACAACGATACAAAGGCAGTAGATGATTTAAAAACCTGGCTGATAAAAAGCAAGCAAACCCAAAACTGGGGAACCACGCGCGCCACAACGGAAGCAGTGTATGCCTTATTATTAAAGGGTACGGATTGGCTTTCAACAGAGCCGAATGTGGATATAACGGTTGGCAGTATTAAGCTTGACCCTAAAAACGATCCCGATGTTAAAGTAGAGCCAGGTACAGGATATTTTAAGAAAACTTGGACCGGTTCCGATATTAAGCCGGAGATGGGCAAAATAAAAATTGAAAAGAAAGATCAGAGTGTTAGCTGGGGTGCCGTTTACTGGCAGTACTTTGAGCAACTCGATAAAATAACGCCACATGAGACGCCGCTTAAACTGAAGAAACAATTGTTCCTACTGAAAAATACTGCAAGCGGGCAGGTTATTGAACCCATTACTGCGACGACCAAACTAAAACTGGGTGATAAAATAAAAGTGAGAATAGAACTGCGCGTTGACCGCGACATGGATTACGTGCATATGAAAGACATGCGTGCAGCAGGATTTGAGCCAGTGAACGTATTTAGCGGATACAGATGGCAGGATGGATTAGGTTATTACGAAAGTACAAGGGATGCTGCAACTAATTTCTTCTTTTCAAAGCTTAACAAAGGAACTTACGTGTTTGAATATCCTGTAGTTGTAAATCATTATGGTGATTTTAGTAACGGCATCACGCAGATCCAGTGCATGTACGCCCCTGAATTTACAAGTCACAGCGAAGGAATACGGGTTAAAGTTGCAAAGTAGATGATTCTGTAAGGTTTTAAGTTTATATTCGTCTCTTTCTACGAAGATATGACTGGCTATAAACTTTTTTTCTCAGATATAAAACCGGGGAAAATCTTTAATGGTTTTTCGCTTCTCCTTTTGTTTTTAAATTTTTCATTAGGTTCACAGAATGGTCAGGTTGATTCGCTTGTTAATCGTTTAAAAAATATTCCTGAAGACACTAACAAGGTTAATATCCTTTACCAGCTAAGCGAGGTTTGTGAGGAAGAGGAGATCTTAAATTACGCGCAACAGGCTTATACACTTGCAGATAAAGTTGGTTATAAAAAAGGAATTGCCGGTGCCGCGAACAATATCGGTTATGTTTACAGCAAGCAGGGGAACAGCAGGGCCGCGCTTCAATTTTATCTCCGTGCTCTTAACATAAGAGAAGAGCTTAATGATAAAAAGGGAATAGCAAATTCTCTGAATAATATAGGTGTTGTTTATAATAACCAGGGCCTGATTCAAAAGTCGCTTGAGTACAATCTGCGGGCACTTAAGATAAGGGAGGAGTTGAATGATAAAGTTGAAACCGCGTATTCTTTAAGTAATATTGGTATCATTTATACCTTGCAGGGCCAATACGACAGAGCCCTTGAATTCCTTTTAAAATCGTTAAAGATCCGGCAGGAGTTAAACGACAAAGCAGGTATTGCAAATTCTTTACTAAGTATAGGTAGTATTTATGATCACATGGGCCATTACGATAAAGCTTTAAAATGCAACTTGAAAGCCTTGCAGCTTAATAAAGAAATTTCGGATAGGGAGGGGGTGGCTAATGCTTTTAACCTCACTGGACAGTTATTTATCAAGCATTCAGAACAGGAAAAAGGACTTGATTATTGTTCTAAAGCGTTGGGTATTTTTGAAGAGATAAACGACAAACAGGGCATGGCCATGTCGCTAAACAATATCGGAAATGTTTACCTTATTAAATCTCAGGAAGAAAAGGTTGCAAAGCAAAAGGAAAGGTTTCTCAAACTCGCTGAGGAATATTGTCTTCGCTCTCTGAATGCTTCTAACGAATTGGCGTATCCGGAAAATATAAAAAACGCGAGTGGCAAATTAAGTCTTATTTATGCTGCTGAAGGAAAGTATAAAGAAGCCTATGAAAACCAACTCCTTTTTAAAAAAATATCGGATGTTGTAAACAATAAAGAGATTCAGAAAGCTGTCCTGCAATACGAGTTTGAGAAGAAAGAAACTGAAATAAAATCCGTACAGGATAAAAAGGACGCGATCGCATTGAAAGAAAAACAACATCAGCGAACACTTACTTTTGCGGTAAGCATCGTGTTGATTTTAGTGATTCTTTTCGCGGGATTCATTTTTCGCAGTTATAAACAAAAAGAGAAATCGAATATTGAGATCATGCATCAGAAACAAATAATAGAAGAAAAACAAAAGGACATTCTAGATAGTATTCATTATGCCAGAAGAATTCAGAATTCATTGCTTCCAAGCGAAAAATACATTGATAAGATCTTAAAAAATAAAGAATCTAAAGTTTAAGTGATCGCTTTGTAAGTAATTTAATGGAGTGTCGTCTATTGTTAAAAGGTTTTTATGAAAAGAAAAATAGTGTTATTGCTCGTTTTTGGGGTATTTGTAAGTAATGCTCAGAAAATTAACTGGTATGCCTGGGGTGAAACCCCATTTAAAAAGGCAATTGCCGAACATAAGCCCGTGTTTCTTGATGTTGGAACCGAGTGGTGTACTGCCTGTAATTTAATGGAGGAAAAGACGTATACTGATACAAGTATTATCCGTATTATCAACCAGAATTTTATTGCGATAAAAGCGGATGCTGAAGCGCAGCCCGATGTAGGCGCGAGGTTCCTGGAGTGGGGGTGGCCAGCCTTGATCTTTTTGGATTCTGCCGGAAACCAGTTAAAAGCGTTGCAGGGTAACCGCAGGTCTGAAATATTTAAACCTATTTTACTGGAGTTCCTTGCAAATTATAAAGCAGGCAAACTAACAGTTCAGAATAACGATTTCTTTTCCTCTGAACCTCCCGATAAATCCGGACTTCCCGAACTTTATAAAAAATCGTATTCCCAACTCGACTATTACTACGATAGCCTTTACTATGGCTGGGGATACGCGTTAAAGATTCCGTTATACCAACCAGTGGAACTGTGTTTCTGGTTAAACAAAACCGATAAAAAATCTAAGGATCTTGGTAAAGCACTAAGCTCTTTAAATCAGTATTCAAAGATCAGCGACAGGATGGCGGGTGGCGTTTATTTCGGATGTTCTTCGGGTCGCACGTGGAAAGGCGCGCAGCCCGAAAAAAGAACCGAGTACCAGGCGGGTGTTATGCATAATTACGCCGAAGCATTCATGACAACCGGCGATAAAAAGTGGCTGAACGAAGCAAATTTATTACGCACCTATTTAATGAGTTCCATGTTTTCAAAAGAAGACAGTTTGTTTTACAACAGTCAGGAAGAATACATAGATCTCGCGGATGAAAAAGTTGTGATTTCACCTGAAAAATATTTTAAGCTTCCGGCCGATCAGCGCGCCAAATATGGCTTTCCGCCTATCGACAAAACATTGTACACGGATATTAATTTCAGGATAGTGAGAGCATTTTTAAAACTGTATGAAGCAACACAAAACAAAGCGGATCTTGATCTTGCGGTTCTTACGGCCAATAGAATCATTAAAAAAGGATACCTGAAAGAAGGATGGTTTAAAACCGTAATTGATAATAAAAATGAAGTAAAAAGAATGCGGGATCTACCGGGAGATTCGGCGCAACGTAACGTCATGTATTTAAAAACACAGGCCCATGCAGCGCTCGCCATGCTTTCACTTTATCAGTTTACGGGCGATACAAGCTGGCTGGTGCGTTGTGAAAATTTGAAAAACAGAGTGAATGAAAAATTATATGACAATGAAAATGGCGGTTATTTTTCAACGAATTTAATGCCAGTTACCCTAAGTGGTAAAAGAGCAGCCACAAAAGTACTGATCGAAAATGCTTTGTTCGCACGTTTTCTCATTGAATATAGCGATCTGTCGGGAAATGAAGAGTTGATAAAAATGGCAGAATCAAGCCTCAGGTCGGTTGGTGTGGATAAGATCTTAAGTAATGAAGAGAGGTTAATAGCTGATTTTGTATTGGCAACCAGCAAATTAATGAAACACCATTTAGTATTTACGGTCGTATCGAACGATTTTAATAGTGATGATACAAAGAATTTAATTAAGCAGGTGCAGCATTATTATCATCCCGCAAAGTTGGTTAAGATTGAAAAGCCTGGTCATTACCCTGATTTAGGTAAGGCCTCGCTGTTTATCTGTAATCAAACGGTATGTTCACAACCGATTTCTTATTCAGCCAATTCAAAAGCTGAGATAGATTTATTTATAAAGAAGCTGAAGTAGTTAATAAAAATGGTTACTTCAGTTTTTCTTTAAGGTATTTTCCTGTGTAACTTTTTTTCTCAAGAATGAGTTGCTCTGGCATCCCTTCAAATACTATGTTGCCTCCGTGTTCACCTCCTTCAGGTCCCATGTCAATCACCCAGTCGGCACATTTAATAACATCAAGGTTATGTTCAATAACAATGATTGAATGGCCTTTTTTAATCAGCGCATCAAATGATTTTAAAAGTTTTGCCACGTCGTGAAAATGCAAACCCGTTGTAGGTTCATCAAAAACAAAAAGAGTGGGCGAGGTGTTATTAATGGAAGTTAAAAAGCTGGCAAGTTTGATACGCTGGGCTTCTCCGCCGCTGAGTGTACTGCTGCTTTGTCCAAGTTGTACATAACCCAACCCTACATCCTGTAAAGGTTTTAGTTTTTCTACAATTCTGCGGTTCTTTTCATCTTGTGCAAAAAAATCAATTGAATCATCTACCGTTAAATCCAGAATATCTGCAATGGATTTGCCTTTATAAGTAATCTCAAGTGTTTCCTCTTTAAAGCGTTTTCCTTTACAGGCCTCGCAGGTTAACTGTATGTCCGCCATAAACTGCATCTCCACTGTTATCTGGCCTTCACCCTGGCAGGCTTCGCATCTTCCGCCTTCCACATTAAAGCTGAAGGAACCCGGCTTAAAGTTGCGCGCTTTAGCCAAAGGCTGATCGGCAAACAAGGTGCGGATATCGTCATACACTTTAATATAAGTAACCGGATTACTTCTTGAAGATTTCCCGATGGGATTCTGATCAACAAACTCCAATTGCTTAACCTGTTTTAAACTGCCGCTGATCAGGTGCTCAGTCTTCACGCTTTCAAAATAACCATCGAGGTATTTCTGAAGGTTCGGAATTAAGCCTTTCTTAATAAGTGTAGACTTTCCTGAACCGCTCACGCCTGTAACGCAGCAAAGTACGTTAAGCGGAAACTTAACACTAACGTTTTTAAGATTATTATCAGTAAGGTTTTTTACTTCAATAAACTCTTTCCATTTTCTCCGGTTAAGGGGTGTTGCAATTCGTATTTTATCGGTAAGATATTTTGCAGTATAACTATCGCTTTCTTTCAAAAGATCTTTATGTGTTCCCTGGAAAACAAGGTGTCCTCCGTGTGTTCCGGCTTCAGGACCAATATCAATCAATTCGTCCGCCTGACGCATAATATCTTCATCGTGTTCAACAATAATAACAGTGTTACCCTGTTTTTGCAGAGAACGCAATACTTTGATAAGACGTTCCGTATCCCTTGAGTGTAGCCCGATGCTTGGTTCATCTAAAATATAAAGACTGCCCACCAGCGTGCTCCCCAATTGGGTGGCTAGATTGATACGTTGGCTTTCACCACCGCTTAATGTATTGGCTACGCGGTTGAGAGTAAGGTAACCCAGTCCTACATCCATTAAATACTGTAAACGGTTACTAATTTCAATCAACAAACGTTTTGCAATAATGGTATCGTGTTCGTTGAGTTCAATTGTTTTAAAAAACTCTACCAGTTTGTCAACAGGCGTTAACACCAAATCATTTATGCATTTGTCGGCAACCTTCACATAATTTGCATCCTTGCGCAAACGCGTGCCTTCACAATCGGGACAAACTGTTTTGCCCCTGTAACGGGCAAGCATTACACGGTATTGTATTTTATATGTTTCTTTCTCAATCATTTTGAAAAAAGCATTAATACCTTCAAAATGCTCGTTGCCCGTCCACAATAAATTATATTGCGTTTTGGTAAGCTCTGCAATTGGCTTATGTACAGGAAAATTGAATTTATGAGCGCTTTTGATCAATTGATTTTTATACCAGCTCATCGAATCACCGTTCCAGCAAGCAACTGCATTATCATACACCGAAGCACTTTTGTTCGGTATAACAAGATCCGGATCAATTCCGATAATGCTTCCAAATCCTTCACAGGTTTTACAGGCTCCTATCGGATTATTAAAAGTGAAAAAATTCACGTTTGGTTCTTCAAAGGTCATTCCATCCAGAACAAACAGGTTACTGAAAGAATTTTTATCATAACGTCCTTCCTGTTTTTCCAACCAGGCAAGACATTCGCCTTTACCTTCATAAAATGCTGTTTGTGCGCTGTCAGCCACACGATTCACAAAATCTTCGTCGCCGGGTTGATTTATTAACCTGTCGATCAACAAAAAAACTTCGGTATTCTTTTTTACTTTTTTATAATCAATCTCACTAATGCGGTGAACTTTATCATCGATCACTGCACGCGAAAAGCCTTGCTGGGAAAGAAGATCCAGTTGTTTTTGAAAAGAGCGTTCTTTGTGCTCGAATACTCTGGATAAAATTAACACCCTGGCGTCAGCAGGTTGCCCCGTAACAAAATTAACTACATCAGAAACAGTATCACGTTTCACCTGATTTCCGCTAACAGGGCTAAAAGTCTTGCCCACACGGGCATACAGCAATTTAAAATAATCGTAAATCTCGGTAATTGTGCCTACAGTACTTCGCGGATTTCTTGAAATAACTTTCTGTTCAATCGCAATAGCGGGAGAAATCCCTTTGATATAATCCACCTGCGGCTTTTCCAACCGTCCCAAAAACTGACGAGCGTACGCTGAAAGGCTTTCCACATAACGTCGCTGCCCCTCGGCATAAAGTGTATCAAACGCGAGTGAGGATTTTCCTGAACCCGAAAGTCCGGTAATCACAATGAGTTTATTCCTTGGTATTGCAACATCAATGTTCTTTAAATTGTGCATGCGCGCACCTTTAATAATGATGTGTTCTTTAGGGCTAAGTTTGGTAATATCTTTTGGATTGTTCATTTAAAAACGGAACATAAAGTTACACCTAAATTTTAAGGTATAAGTGTTAAAGAAAGCAAGAACCTTCAGGAAAGAAAATCCAGTCAAATGGTTTCGCGTTAAAGCATCATTAATTATTATGGATTTATCGGAGATAAAATTAAGAGAGATGTTATCTTAAAAGCTGTACCAGCTGTTTAAAATGGGTACTTGTCTAAAACCATGGAAAATCAACAGAATTAGCCCGTTTTTTCACTAATTTTTATAAATTTGCGTATGAAGTTCAAGGCCTTTACCCTTTCTGTAATTCTGGTTGTCGTCTTTTTTATTTTTTACAGCTGCGTTCATAAATCTACTGTTGAACCCGAACCCTTGCCGGTAATAAGTACAACAGGAGTTACACCTGTTGTAAATCCGGCAGACAGTGTGTGTTTTTCAGAACAAATACTTCCTTTATTAATTTCCAGTTGCGGCAAATCTGGTTGTCACAACGACACTTCGCGAAGCGCGGGAATAGAGCTAACTTCTTATTCAACAGTTAAATCAACCATTTCAGGTAATCTCTTAATGCAGGTGATACAGGATTCCGGACCACAGGGAATGCCTCCGTTTCCAATGCCGAAATTATCGAATGTACAGGTAAGTTTAATTCAAACCTGGGTTAACCAGGGAATGAAAAATGGTGTGGATTGCCAGGGCCCCTGTGATACAACCAACATCACTTTTTCCGGAACGGTATTTCCTGTTATAGTAAATAATTGCATGGGTTGTCACTCCACTACAATACCAACTTTAAAAAATTATAATGAAATAAAGGCGCAGGTAGATAATGGTAAAATTATTTGCACCATTAAACATTTAAGCGGTTGTACACCTATGCCTTTGAATTCACCGCCGCTTTCAGCCTGCAAAATAAAGCAAATTGAAAAATGGGTGAAGGCTGGCGCCCCAAACAATTAACATGAAAATAATTAAGTGTTTATTCCTGATAGGTTGTAGTCTTGTTTTAACAAGCCTTGAGGGATGTTACTATGATAAAAATGAAAAACTTCATCCAAAAGCTTATTGCGACACTAGTTCCGTAATCACTTACAATCTCAATGTGAAGCCGGTTATGGAACAGAACTGTACGGTTTGTCATTCAGGAACAACACCCAGCGCGGGATTAAATCTTGATTCCTATAACGCTGTTAAGAATTGTGCTGTATCCGGTAAGCTTTACAGCTCAATAACGTGGGATGGTACAACACCAAAAATGCCACAGGGAAGTTCCGAAAAAATTGACAATTGCTCAATAATGAAAATCAAGAAATGGATGGATTCAAATTACGCACAATGAAATTAATTAAATTCTCTCTCTACGTCTTAAGTTTTCTTGTTAGCTCCAGTGTTATGGCTCAGGATGATCTTTTGGATATGGTAGACGATCCCGCAGCAAAAAAGAAAAAAGAATTTGTTTCGGCAACATTTAAAGGTACTCGACTCATCAATTTTCATACGGTGGAAGTACCGGGAAAAGACATGCTTGAGTTTCGGATTTCCCATCACTTTGGTGATTTCAATTCGGGAGGATATAATTTCTGGGGGCTCGACGGCGGCGCTACTATTCGTCTTGCACTGGAGTACAGCAGAAACGGAAGATTCGCTGTTGGATTTGGAAGAAGTTCGCTGGATAAAACCTTTGACGGCTTTTTTAAATATAAACTCTTAAAGCAAACTGTTAACGGAAGCCAGCCCGTAACCATTACTTTGTTTTCCGGGGCTTATTATGCAACTATTAAAGATCCGAATATGGCCACGGCGGGTTATGACAAGTATCAATACCAGAGCAGTCGTTTATCTTATTGTCATCAGATTATTATTGCCAGAAAATTTACTGAACGGTTATCCATTCAGATTGCACCTACCTTGGTTCATTATAATCTGGTAGATTTTGCGACTGATAAAAATGATTTATTTGTAATTGCCACCGCCACGCGTTTTAAATATAGCAAGCGGGGTGCCATCACTTTTGAATATGCTTACCGGGTAAATGAGGCAAGTAAAACTAAATATTATGATTCCGTTGGTTTGGGGATTGATCTTGAAACAGGAGGACATGTTTTCCAGATGTTTGTTACCAACTCAGCGGGAATGCTGGAGTCACAATTTTTTGGTAGAACTACATCCAGCTGGCAGAACTGGGGACTTAAATTAGGTTTTAATATTTCACGCATGTTTTATGTGGGTGGAAGGAAAGCCGCCAATTAACCAGATAGCAAATTAGAATGAAGAAGATTATTACCATATTGAGTTTTATCATAGTTTCAATTATTTTAATGGCCAGTAGTGGCGGAATTACCGGTCGTACAGCTGCGCCGGGCGAAACAACCTGCGCAACGGTGGGATGTCATAATTCCTTTCCATTAAATTCCAGCACGGGTTCCATAAGCATTACCGATAACATACCCGCTATTGGTTATACGCCGGGACAAACATACACTATCAATGTAATAGTTTCGAAAGCTGCTGTCACTTTATTTGGATTTGATTTTGAAGCTGTATCGAGCACCAACACTACAGCAGGTAATATAACGGTTATAAATGCCATTACTACGCAAACAGCTATTGGTGCGGGCAGGCAAAATATCACTCACAAAACAAATGGCGGGCTTACTACAAATACTCACACGTTTACTTTTAACTGGACCGCGCCATCAACAAACATTGGCAATGTAACTTTTTATACGACGGGAATAGCAGCCAATAAAAATGGAAACACTACCGGTGATTATATTTATTCAACAACCAAAGTTGTGGGAGGCGCAAATATTGTTACGGGCATAATTAACGGTGGTCCTTTCTGTGAAGGTATTACAGGCATCAGTATTCCGTTTAGTGCTGCCCCGGTGTTTAGTGCTGGAAATGTTTTTACCGCTGAATTATCCGACGCTTCCGGCTCTTTTGGCTCGCCGCTTGTCATCGGTTCTTTAACCTCCACTACTTCGGGAACAATTGTAAGCTCTGTTCCGTTGCCTTCCACGCCCGGGACTGCTTATAGAATAAGGGTAATGGGGAGCGTTCCTTCAACTACGGGAACAGTAAATAATTCCAGCCTCACCATTAATCTTCAGCCTTCAGTGGCTAATGCGGGTTCAAATCAATCGGTATGCTCAACATCCGTTAATCTCTCTGCCAATGCACCTGTCTCCGGAACCGGTATCTGGTCGGTACTTAACGGCACTGCTACTATCACCAATTCAACTAGTCCGCTAACATCCGCCACAGCCATTGGAGCGGGCACTAACGTATTGCAGTGGGCGATTTCAAATGCGGGTTGCAGCACTTCAACTTCGACCGTACAAATCTTCAGCGCTAATCCGCCTTCTGTTGCCAATGCCGCGTCAGACCAAACAGTATGCACCAATTATGTCACTTTAACGGGGAATACTCCTGTATCTGGAACCGGAAGCTGGTCGCTGGTTAGCGGAAGCGGAACAATTACATCGCCCAATAATCCTACAACAACTGCTACAAATTTGGGAAGTGGTTTAAATGTTTTTCAATACAAGATTACCAACAATCCATGTGCTGCAACGCTAGATAGCGTAAACATAACTTTCAGCGGAACCATAACGGTTGCAAATGCAGGGCCAGATCAAACTGTTTGCAGCTCCTCAGCAACGCTTGCCGGCAATACCGCTACGAATGGAGCAGGATCGTGGAGCCTCATTTCAGGAACAGGAATAATTACAAACTCAACAAACCCCTCAACAGGTGTAACAAGTTTAGGACTGGGTGCGAATATTTTCAGGTGGACAATCGTGAATGGAGCCTGTACTCCGGTGTATGACGATGTAACAATTACATCGGTTACAGTATCTGCCTCCAATGCAGGAATTTCATCCAGTGTTTGCTCAACCTCAAGTACATTATCTGCAACTCCTCCCGTTTACGGAACAGGCGTCTGGAGTGTGACAGCGGGAGGAGCATCGGTAAGTAATTCACTCTCACCCACTTCTATTGTAACAGGTCTTTCTTTCGGAATAAACATTTTCCAATGGACAGTATCAAACGCTCCATGCGCTTCATCGGTAAGTACAGTAACTATTAATAAAACCGGTTCAATCAGCAATTCAAATGCAGGGCCGGATCAATCTGTATGCGGTTTTACTGCTTCTCTGGCGGCAAACACGCCTGCCTCGGGTACAGGAAGCTGGAGCGTAATTAGCGGTACTGCGACCTTTGCGAATGCCTTATTACCAACAACATCAGTTACTGCATTAGGTATCGGAAATAATATTTTACGATGGACCATTTCAAACAGTGGCTGTACTTCCACCATAGATGATGTGACGATTAGTACCTCGTCGGTTTCAGTTTCAAATGCCGGCTCAAGTCAAACGATCTGCAGTACTTCAGCTACTTTGACGGCTACGCCCGCGGTATATGGAGTGGGAACATGGTCATTGATTTCAGGAAGCGGAACAATCGTATCTCCTTTAAATTCTTCTACGGCAATCACTGGATTAGGGAATGGTCTTAATGTATTCAGATGGACCATTTCCGGCTTGCCGTGTAATCCTTCGTTCAGCGATGTTAGTATTGATAATTGTACGGGAGGCCCAATCACTACCAATGCTATACCTGGTAGTCCTTTTTGCAACACCACGTCTTATTCTTTACTTGTAGGATTTAATACAGGTGGTATGTTCTCTGGATTTTACACCGCCGAACTTTCAGATGCCACCGGAAGTTTTACAAATGCAGTAGCAATAGGCTCCGGTCCTTCAAGCCCTCTTTCAGCTGTTATTCCCGCTGGAAGTGCAGGTGGAATTGGATACAGGATTCGTGTGATTAATACAAGTCCTCTAACCATCGGCTCTGACAATGGCAACAACTTAACAATTAATACCTGTAGCATTACTTCCATTAATATAGATACAATAAAAGGCAGCCCTTTTTGCATGAGTACTTCCTATAGCGTTAGTATTCCGTTTACGACTGTGGGAAGTTTTACCAGTGCTTTCATTGCTGAATTATCTGACGCCGCAGGAAGTTTCACTGCGCCTCTGACAATAGGATACGGTCCTGCGAGTCCCGTTATTGCTACGATTCCAAGCGGCTTGCCAATTGGTTCGAATTACAAAATCAGATTGAAAAGTAATAACGGCACTTATATCAGTCCCGCCAACAACTCGGGTTTATCCGTTAATACTTGTGTAATAGGTATCAGGGAGTTAACTTACGCGCAGGGAATAAATATTTTTCCTAATCCTAACAGCGGTGAATTTTTTATCACTTTTGATAATAATTTGGAAGAAGTAAAAGTTGAAATTGAAAATGTTCTGGGAGAAAAATTATATGCAAATTATTACAGCTCTGTTTTTGCGGGAAGTACTTTCAGAATCAATGTTTCAGAACTCTCCAACAGCGTTTTTCTTCTGAAAATAAAAATTGGCAGAAAAGAGATAGTTAAAAGGATTGTGAAATATTAAACTATTTCTGTTAATGGAAAAAACAGGTTCTATTCCATTAATTTTTTCATGTATTCAACGGTGGAAGCGTCTTTCCAGTCTATTTCACCAACCTTTTCATATTTTATTTTAAAGTCTTTATTTAAAATATAAGTGGTCGGAATCGCATGAATGCCAATGGAAGCAAAGGAACCATTCATCTTTAGAAAAATAAAGGGGTAATTCTTTCTCTCTTTAAAAGATTGAACCACATCGAGGGCTTCGTCGCTTATGCAAATAATTTCTACGTCATTAAGTTCACTTTCTTTGATCTGGTTGAGTGATTTCATTTCCATGATGCAATTGCCGCACCACGAAGCACCGAAAGTAAGAATGATTTTTTTTCCTTTGAATTCTTCCAGTTTAACGGGTTGACCCGATAAATCGGAAAGTGAGAGTTGACTGAGGTTAATTCCAGGGGCAACCTTGTATTTATTGAAAAAATAAAGAGCAGTTAAAACGGCAAGTACAGCGAAGATTACATATTTTAATTTATTGTTCATAGTAATTAAAAATCCATGGTTAATTACTCATTAAGAAAAATGTTAACCGCTTAAAATTACGGATAGTTTTGTAGTTGTTACATGGCATTACTGGTAAAGATATTTAAATTTTTGTTCAAGGTATTTGTAGGCTTTATTATCGTGTCGGTAGTATCGGTTATAGCTTTCCGTTGGGTAGCGGTTCCCGTTACACCATTGATGTTGCTGCGGTGTATTGAGCAAAAGGCAGATGGAAAGAATATGACATTGAAACACGATTGGGTAAAGCTTGAGGAAATTTCTCCCAAACTCCAGTTGGCAGTGGTTTGTAGTGAAGATCAGAATTACCTGAAGCATTTTGGGTTTGACTGGGGTGCGATTGAAAAAGCCATGAAGGCGAACGAAAGTGGAAAGAAGTTAAGAGGAGGTAGTACCATTTCGCAACAAACAGCGAAAAATGTTTTTTTATGGCCGGGACGAAGTTTTATAAGAAAAGGATTTGAAGCCTATTTTACATTATTGATAGAAATATTCTGGAGCAAGGAACGGATTATGGAGGTTTATTTGAATAGTATTGAAATGGGAGACGGTGTTTATGGCGCGGAATCAGCGGCACAGCATTGGTTCAAAAAACCCGCTTCTAAATTAAATAAAGCTGAAAGTGCGGCCATAGCGGCAGTTTTGCCAAATCCGCGCAAGTACATTGCTAACCCGCCAACCAGTTATATTGCCAAAAGAAAGGCCTGGATTATGCAGCAAATGTCGTTCTGGGGAAACCAACTGGACTATGAGAAGTACAATGATGAAGATGAACAAAAAGTGAAGACGGATAAGCAGCGGAATAACAAACCCTTAAAAGAAAAGAGAAGATGAACAAAATATTTATACTAACTGTTTTTTTAGCCATGTTTCTGAGTTGCGGAAATTCAACTTCCGTTGAGTCAAAACCTGTCATCAAAGCGCAGAAAGCCACCATTGTTAGCAAACTCAGCAACGAACAAAAGCTGATAGCGTACAAACTGGATACCATGTTTAACCGGCTGAACAGGATCGGGGCATTTAACGGCAGCATCCTGGTTGCCAGGAGCGGAGCAATTCTTTACCAGAAAACAATTGGTTTCTGCAACAAGGAAAATTCTTGTCAGCTTAGTGACTCCTCGATGTTCCAGCTTGCTTCTGTTTCGAAGGTGATAACCGCAACGGCAGTTCTGATGCTGTATGAAAGAGGACAGGTAGATCTGGATAAACCCTTAGCGCATTATTTTCCGGATTTTTCTTATTCTGAAGTTACTATTAAACAATTGCTAAGTCATCGTTCGGGCCTGCCTAATTATATTTACGCTTTAAATACCGAATTATACCAACCCAATTATAAGATGAGTAATTCGGATATGTACAGTTATTTAAAAATTAAAAATCCGAAGGCGTATTTGAAACCCGACAAATGTTTTAATTATTGTAATACCAACTATGCTTTACTGGCTTTACTTGTTGAAAAAGTTTCGGGCAAAACTTTTTCGCAATTTTTAAAGCAGGAGTTGTTCGAGCCTTTGGGAATGAAGCATACCGCCACCATAAGGGATATAGACCTGGCTGCGCCTTACGTTACGAAAGCATACGACCTCAAATGGAAGCCTGTGGATTTTGACGCGAGCGATTACGTACTTGGCGATAAGAGTATTTACTCAACGGCTTATGATCTTTTTCTTTTCAGCGAGGCATTATATCAGAATAAAATTATACAACCTGCAACCCAAGAGCTTGCTTACACCGCTTACAGTAAGGAAAAAAAGATGGGCAATTATGGCTATGGCTGGCGCCTTAAAGATTTTAATGATTCTTTAAAAAAGGAAGTGTATCATAATGGCTGGTGGCATGGGTACCGTTCTTCTTTTCACCGGAGGCTCAGGGATTCCTTAACGATTGTTATATTAAGCAATCAATTAAACAAAGCTGCATATCAAACGTATAAAGTTTATGAAATACTGGACAGTAAAGCACCCGCGGAAGCTGAACCTGAAGACGAATAAGTGATTAATATTTTTGTAACCCGATTCTGAGTCCAACGTTGGCTGTTACCAATGGATTTGGCCCTTTGCCTTTCATCATGTATGTAAGTTGAATACTGGAAGTCGGATAAAACCTTTGAAAAAATCCCCGGCTTGCAATCGGCTTGAAATTATATCCAATTTCAGCAGAGATACCGCTCCTGTGAGCGATGTTATCATGAGTGCCCATTGCTGCTTCTAAAGGACGTTCAATATAATCCTGTTCTGAAATTTCGTGATGGTGGCCAAAACCAGCACCCACGAAAATGCCGTTGCTGAGATGGTACCTGTAATTAATGCTGATAGCGCCAATCACTACTGTGTTTTTAAAATTGTAAATTTCACGCGCTCTGAAATCGATGCTGCTGTTTTGATTAAGATAGAACCCGAACGCCCCTCCTAATCCCGCTACAGATGATTGTTGCTGGAATCCGGAGCTGATTTGTCCTTCAAGATAATATTTATGAAAGTTGTTTTGACCTTTTGCAGTTTGCGTCAGGCAAAATGCAGCTATTACTATACTTTTGCTTGTCATAGTGGAACTGTTTATGATTAATAAAGTAGAGTTGCTGCATAGGCTTTTTATTATTAACGCAAGAACTGCCCAATAAGTTGGTTCGTAAATGAAAAAATGTGTTAAAAGGCGGTTTATATATTTTTACCATTTTGTCGCGGAATTTAATTTATATTGTCATAAGCATCTGCAGAAGCCTCATGACAATTCAGAAATTGCAGTTCATATTACAGTTTTTTATACTCACAGGTATAAATGCTCAATCTTCTAGTGGGCCTGGCAGCCGTATCGATTCTCTTCAAAAATGCCTTAAGACAGCGAAGAGTGACAGTGCGCGATGTGAGATCCTGGTAAGTATCGGAGATCTTTATCAAACTAACGATCCAGCCATCGCATATAATTTTCATCGTAAAGCATTATGGTTTGCTCTTAATCAGCCAGATTCACTTTTAAAAATTAAAGTATTTAACGGTATGGCCTGGGACCATTTTACGATGGCAAATTATTCGTCAGCTTCTGATCTGTATCTTAAATCGCTGAACCTCATTGCGAGAATTGAGAAGGCTGGAAATAAAAAGGACAAATTAAGAACAACAACCTATAAGTTCAGTACGCTTGCCAATTTGGCTACTGTTTATACTTACGTTGGTAACTATTCGAAGTCACTCGAAATAAATTTTAAATCACTTAAGCTTGCGGAAGAAATTAAAAACAAGAATAGCATAGCAAGCTGCCTTGGTAATATCGGAATTGTGTACATGTTCCAGGAAGACTATGACAGGGCTCTTGTTTATTATATAAGAGCCTTAAAAATTTTCGAAGAAACAGGAGATATAAAAAATCTGGCGATAGGCCTTGACAATATTGGAAACGTATATAAAAATAAAGGAGATTATAAAAACGCTATTGAAAATTTTTCAAAGGCGCTTGAAAAAAGTATTGAAGCAAAAGACAATCAGAACCAGGCGGCAGCGCTTGGTAATTTGGGAACCTTATATGACATTCAAAAAGAGTATGAAAAGGCATTGGATTATGGAAACAAGGCACTCACACTCAATGAAAAAATTGGAAATAAGCAGGGCCAGTCGATTAATTTTGGAAGTATTGCAGAAATATATATTGCTCTGCATCAACCGGCAAAAGCTATAACATTCGCTCAGCGTGGCCTCAAAATAGCTGAGGAAATAGAATCTCCCGAACTTATAAAGAATTGTCACGAACAATTATATTCCATCTACCAGCCTAACCAACCGGATTCGGCCCTGGCGCATTACCTCCTTTTTATTAAATTCCGCGACAGCCTGCTGAACGAAGAAAACACCCGGGCTTCCATGCAGCAGGAAATTAAATTCAACCATGAAAAAAAAGCTGCCGCCGACAGTGTTATGGCGGCAGAGGATAAAAGAGTAGGGGATGCGATGCTCGCAAAGTCTGAAGCTACTTTGCATAAAGACCGTTCGACCCGTTTACTGCTTTTTTGCGGATTGTTTATGGTTATTATTTTTTCTCTCTTTATGATAAACAGGTTCAGGCTTACCCGTAAACAAAAACAATTAATTGAGGCGCAGAAAAAGATTGTTGAGGAGCAAAAGCTTGTGACTGAGCTCAAGCAAAAAGAAATACTGGATTCTATTTATTACGCCCGCCGCATACAGAACGCCTTATTAACAAGCGAACGATATATAGACAGGATACTTAAGAAACAACTAAAATGAAACGGTGCTTTACTATATTCTGGTTGTTTTGTTCCGCCATTTTTTTTGGTCAGGAGGGTACGACGCATTTGATAAAAGTTGAGAAAAAAAATACGAAAGATACAGTACAAGTTAATGCCCTGTTAGACCTCGGGATTTATTACCAGGGAGTGAATCCGGACAGCGCACTTTATTACCATGAACAGGCTAAGAAATTGTCCATGGAATTGAAAGACCAGGTTTTAACTATAAAAGTGTATAATGAGTTGATTTGGGATTATTACATTAAGAGCGAGTATGACAGGTCCATTGCGATATATACTGAAGCAGAATCCCTTATTAATAAAACGCTGAAGGATCGTGCCTACAAAAAACAAACTGTCACGATTAAGAAACTGAAAGCCTCTTGCTTAACGAATGTAGCTTCTGTTTACAACGAAAAAGGAGATTATATGGATGCTCTCACTAACTATTTTTCAGCAATTACGGTGTGTCAGGAAATTAATAATAAGCAGGCTCTCGCAGCTAATTTCGCCAATATAGCAAATGTTTACTCCAGGCAGGGCGATATGAGTAAATCCCTCACTTACAATTATAAGGCGCTTAAAATTTTTGAGAGCATGGGGAACAAGATATACGAGGCAGGAGCCCTTGGTAATATCGGCTTGAATTACTCAAGGCAAGGCAACTATAAGAAAGCACTGGAATATCATTTAAAATCCTATAAGATTAATATAACCATAAATAATTTATCCGGTCAGGCAACCAACCTCGAAAACCTTGGAAGTGAATATGGTAATTTAAACAATCGTAACTTGGCCCTTGAATATTTTTTAAAAGCGTTAAAATTACACGAACAGCTGGGCAACATTTTCGGGAAGGCGCAGTGCTATGGAAATCTTGGCATTACTTATCATCTCCACGGTGATTCTGTTTCAGAACATAACCCTGATAAAAAACAATCTCAACCGTTTTATGACACCGCGCTTGATTATTATTTGAACGCCTTAAAAATAAACACTGAGATCGGTAGCAAGCAAGGCCAGGCGTTTAATATAACGAGTATTGGAGGGTTATATATATCAACAGGTAATTATTTACTTTCTGAAAAATTTCTTAAACAAGCTTATGCCCTTGCAAAAGAAATAGGATCGCTTAACGATCTACAGGAAGTTTGCCTTGATTTTTTTAAACTGTATAATAAGCAGGGTAAATCACGCCAGGCACTCAATTATTACAAACTTTATATCCATTATCGTGACAGCATTCGCAGCGAAGAAAATATTAAAGCAAGTCTCCAGCAAGAAATTAAATTTGCATACGAAAAAAAAGCCACGGCAGACAGCGTGAAAGTAGCGGAGGAAAGGAAGATCAGCAGCGCGCAGCTGAGTGCTAACAAGACAAAGATCCGGGAGGAAAAAAATTTACGTTCGGGCCTTTATGCCGGACTACTGTTGGTAATATTCTTCGCGCTTATTACAGCCAATCGTTTTAAGATAATAAGCAGGCAGAAAAAACTTATTGAAATACAAAAAATGCAGTTGGAATATCAGAAAGGTCTGGTCGAGGAAAAGCAGAAAGAAGTTTTGGATAGTATTCATTACGCTAAACGCATACAAACGGCAATGCTAACCAGCGAAAAATACATGGAACGGGTGATAAATAATCTGACTGAAAAAAATAAAGACCTTTTGAGTTAATTATTTTAAATCACATTTATATTCCTTTGTTCCAACGCTGTTTGTGGTGAGCGAAAAGTTGGGAACAATGTTATACGTTGTTTCGTTATAAGGTTCGGTATAGCTGATGCAATTGTAACTTGCCTCCCTTTTCTTTACTTTTATCATCTTACGCTCCACTATTTGCGATTCATTCACCCCTGTGGATGAAGTAGTATCAAAAGTAATAGGCGGTAAAGGAAACGGTATTCCGGGAATGGTAATACTCGCGGAAATATGAGCCGTTGTGGTGGACGTTCCGGTTTTGGTAATGGTGCACTTACAAGTACGATCTTTTTCGCAGGCTAATAAAATAACTGCTATAGAACAAAACAGTAAGGGGATTTTCATTTTGTATTTATTAAGAAGCCGAAGCTTCGGGTTTTTAAGAGGTGCGGGTAATATCCCAGTTCTCAAGGTAATCAGCAATCCTTCTGAGAAAGCTTCCTCCCAAAGAACCGTCTACTACACGGTGATCATAACTTAAACTCAGGAACATAAAATGCCTGATACCGATCATGTCGCCTTGCGGTGTTTCAATAACGGCCGGTTTCTTTTTAATAGTTCCAACGGCGAGAATGGCCACTTGCGGCTGGTTAATAATTGGAGTGCCCATTACATTTCCAAAATTACCCACATTGCTTACCGTAAAAGTTCCGCCCTGGATTTCATCTGCTACCAGTTTATTGGCGCGGGCTCTGGCAGCAAGATCATTTACTGCCTTGGTTATTCCTATCAGATTTTTTTCGTCGGCATTTCTAATAACCGGAACAATCAGGTTACCGCTTGGTAATGCTGCGGCCATTCCGATATTAATATTTTTTCGTTTAATGATTTTTGTGCCGGTCTGATCAACTGAAACGTTAACCATCGGATAATCTTTTATTGCTTTTGCAACTGCTTCTATGAACAAGGGAGTAAAAGTTAATTTTTCACCTTCCCGTTTCTCAAAATCTTTTTTTATTTTTTCGCGCCATTGTACAAGGTTAGTAACATCGGCTTCAACAAAGGAAGTAACATGCGGTGAAACATGCTTGCTCATTATCATATGATCGGCAATAATTTTTCGCATGCGATCCATTTCGATTATTTCATCTCCGGCACCAACCGAAACGGCTGGACGATTAACAATCACTGTATTTTCACCGGTAGTAATACTACTGGTAGAGCTTTTCGTTTCTGATGTTTTGCTCGAAGTTGAAGTGCTTGCCGATTTATTGCGATTTGGTAAAAAAGCTAAAATATCTGCTTTGGTAACTCTCCCATCCTGGCCCGTGCCTTTTATTGAATCAAGTTCCGATAAAGAAATACCTTCCTCTTTTGCAATGCTTTTAACCAAAGGAGAATAAAACTTTTCAGAGGAACCGTAATTGTTTGTTGCCGCGGCTGCTGATCCTTGATCAGAAATTTTAGTTTCAGCATTTTCTGAAACCGATTTTATTTCCGGTGTTGAAATTTTAGGATTTTCAGATACTGTTGCGTTTGCATCGCTGCTGATAACAGCAATTACAGTGCCTACTTGTACAACATCTCCCTCATTAAAAAGGCGTTTAATTAATGTACCCTCAAATGGTGAAGGAATTTCACTGTCGACCTTGTCGGTTGCAATTTCTAAAACGGTTTCATCCGTTTTAATTTTGTCACCTTCGTTTTTAGTCCATTTAATGATCGTAGCTTCCGCCACACTTTCACCCATTTTGGGCATTATTAAATCAAAGTTTGCCATTTTTATTTATAAGAGTTACAAAAATAGGTTTCTAAACAGGAAAAGCCAATTTTTTGTGTGATTATTTACGCAGCAACTGTCGCCTTTTCACTGTTTATAGATTCATAATAAACATTCGGGGAACTGCCAATACGTTAATTTAGTAAGTATGTTCACTAAATTTACGTTAATTTGGTCAGTACGTTGACTAAATTTACACTAATTTAGTCAGTATGTTGACAAAATTTACGTAAATTGGGTCATTATGATGACTAAATTAATGTAATTATTGATTTTGTAATCACAATTTTATTATATTTGTGGTGTAAGTATGTATAACAGAGCCATATATCCACTTTTGAAGCATCACCTAAAACCTAACAAGGTATGTTTGCTTTTAGGGGCCAGGCGCGTAGGTAAAACCATTATTCTGGAAAAGCTAACGGATGATTATCCTGGTAAAGTAACTTTTTTAAATGCTGAAGATGAGGATTCGGCAAAGCTGCTCGAAGTTAAAAGCGTTAGTAATTATAAGCGTCTGTTAAACGGAACTGATCTTTTGATTATTGATGAAGCACAGACTCTTCCTGATATTGGATTAAAATTGAAATTAATTATTGATTCCATAAAGGGGATTAAAGTAATAGCGACCGGTTCTTCCGCCTTTGATATTTTAAATTTAACCGGCGAGCCCCTTACCGGAAGAAGTTTTGAAGTGTCTCTTTATCCTATGTCGCAATTAGAGTTGAGTAAAACGGAAACATTGCTTGAAACCAGGCAAAACCTGGAGGAGCGATTAGTTTATGGAAGCTATCCGGAAGTGCTTACGCTTGAAAACATTTCAGATAAAACGGATTACCTTATTAATTTAAAATCTTCTTATTTATTAAAAGATATTTTAATATTGGATGGAATACGCAACAGTGGTAAAATGTATGATCTGTTGCGTTTGCTTGCTTACCAGGTTGGGAGTGAGGTCTCTTACAATGAGCTTGGAAATTCTCTTGGTATAAGCAAAAACACCGTTGAAAAATATATTGATCTTCTAATTAAGGTTTTTGTTTTAATTAAATTAGGTGGTTTCAGCAACAACCTGAGAAAGGAAATTACTAAAACTCATAAATTTTATTTTACAGATAACGGGATAAGAAACGCTCTGATAGGGGATTTTGATTTTCTTTCATTACGGCAGGATACCGGGCAGTTATGGGAAAATTATTTTATTACAGAGCGCATCAAATTCATGTCTTACAGCAAAAAAAAATGCACCTATTACTTCTGGCGTACATATGACCAGCAGGAAGTGGATCTGATTGAAGTGGAAAACAAAACCGTGCGGGCCTTTGAAATAAAATGGAAACCAAAAAAAGTAAAGGCTCCGGTATTCTTCTCCAAATCATATCCAAAAGCCAAATTCGAAGTGATCAGTCCGGATAATTACCTGGATTTTATTTCCTGAGATTTAATTAAAATCTGGGTAAAGTAAATACTTCTTCCTTGTTTTCTTAAAGATTTTTATTCCTGCTTGCCAATGATTACGAATTTCATTAATAGGCATCCCTGTTTTTAGTTGAACCTGGAGCTCGGCATTTCCTGCATGATAGTTAAAGTTTTTATCAAAAAAATCCTCCTTATCATAAGATTGCATCATTTGGCGCAACCATTGTAGATTCAGGCAATGAGGGTGATGCGTAATATACTTATCGTTTCTTAAATCAAGACCGCAACAACTTTCGTTTTTGTATTTCGGATTTTTTGAAATTTCAGTCGGGTAGGGCGTAAAGCAAAAGCTGGTATCCTTATAACCTGGGAAGCCAACTACCTTGAATGGGTTGTCTGTTCCGCGGCCAAGGCTTGCAATTGTACCTTCGAATAGCCCAAGGCTGGGGTATAACAAAACTGCGCCGTAATCAGGAATGTTGGGGGAGGGGCGAACCGGGAGATAGTAAGAACAGTTACGATCATAATTTTTCAAAGGTATCACGGTTAATTTACATTTCACTTTTCCTTTCAACCATCCTTCGCCATTGGCCATAGTTGCGTATTCGCCGCAGGTCATGCCATATACTAAAGGAACATTGTGTAACCCGAGGAATCCTTTAAACTTATTTTCCAGTACCGGCCCGTCGATATAAAAGCCATTCGGGTTGGGCCTGTCTAGTACGATGAATTCTTTGTTGTTTTCCGCACAGGCTTCCATTGCATAACACATAGTGGATATGTAGGTGTAAAACCGGACGCCAATATCCTGTATGTCATATAACAGTACGTCGATATCTTCTAGTTGTTCTTTAGATGGTTTTTTATTAGATCCGTAAAGTGAAATAATTGGTAGTCCTGTCTTAACATCTGTATTGCTGTTCACTTTTTCGCCCGCATCCGTATCGCTCCTGAAGCCATGTTCTGGTCCGAATATTTTTTTTATAGTAACATTTAAAGCCAGGAGCGTATCTACGATGCTGGTTGGTCCAACAACACCTGTAATGTTGGTGATTATGCCAACCCGTTTATTTTTAAGTAAGGGAAGGTAAATATCAAATTGTTTGTTGCCGCAAACCACCGAGGCAAAGTCTTTAATTATTGGATTTTGTTGCGATTGAAACGGGATAAATAAAAAGAGAAGCAGCCCCGTGAAGCCAATGATTTTAGTATTTTTGCCGTAGAAGCACATATATATTGAGCGTAGAAAAATTTATAGCCGATAAAATAACAGGTTCGGATAAGGACAAAAGCAATATTTCGAAACCTATTGTAAAAATAGGAATAATTGGTATTGTTCTTGGCGTTTCGGTAATGTTACTTACTATCAGTATTGTGTTAGGATTTAAAAAAGCTATTACTGATAAAATGACGGGTTTAACCACGCATCTGGCAATTAGTAATATCAATGTCAATCCGAGCAACGAGCCTGAACCCATTAGTATTTCTGAGGATACACTTGCTTTACTGAAAAAAATAAATGGAATAACTCACATTCAGCGAACCGCGTTTAAAAATGGAATTTTAAAAACAAAAACCGAAAATGAAGGCATACTTTTAAAAGGCGTTGATAGAGAATATGATTTTGCGTTTTTAAAACGTCACCTTATCAGTGGCAAACTCCCTTCCTTTACCGACAGCAGTGCGTCGAAGGATATTCTTATTAGCGAAGGACTGGCAAGTAAGCTGGAGTTAAAAGAAGGCAACAAGATGCTGGTGTATTTTATTTCGCAGCATGAAGCGTATGATAGTACTGCGAAGGAAAATATTATTAAATCGGAACAGAGGTCGCGCAAACTTGTTATTTGCGGAATTTTTAAAACAGGTTTCGCGGACTTCGATGATCATTTAACCTTTGTGGACCTAAGGCAGATCCGAGTGCTCAATTACTGGAAGCCCGAGCAGGCCGGTAATTACGAGATAATGATTGATGACTTTGGAAAACTTGAATATACTAAAGAGCAGATAAGCGATTTATTGGGCTACAGTTATAATGTGAATACGATAAAGGAAATATATGCCAATATATTTATCTGGTTGGATAAACTGGACATAAACGGTATTATTATTATTGTTTTAATGATACTGGTTGCGGTTATTAATATGATAACCGCGCTTCTCATTCTGATCCTGGAACGCACGAACATGGTTGGTCTTGTAAAGTCTTTGGGAATGAGCAATGCCAGTGTGAGAAAAATTTTCATGTTTATCAGCATTCGGCTGATAGGAAAAGGATTACTGTGGGGAAATGTGGTTGGTATAGGTCTTTGTTATCTGCAATATTATTTTAAGCTGATAAAGCTTGACAGCGCCACGTATTATGTGGATTATGTTGCAATAGACATTAACTGGCTTTATTTTTTGATCTTAAATGCGGGAACATTTTTAATCTGCATCCTGATGCTTTTTTTGCCTACCATTCTTATCAGCAAACTGACGCCAATAAAAACGCTGAGATTTGATTAGGAGGGATGTTAAACGTTTTTCTTTGATATAAATAATATATAGAAGACGTTCCTCGCAATTTGTAATATCCACGAATTAATAGTTGCGGTAATTACCCAAAAGAATGAAAGGTTATAGCGCTTATCGCGGTAAATGGCCATCGCATATTGACGGAAAAGTTTGGCCTGGGTAAATTTTAACTCTTTATTACTTGTTGATTGGCTTGAAATCCGGAATTGACCGAGTGGCTCAGGTATCATATAACTATCACCCTGCAACATAAGTTCAAATTTCATATCAAGATCTAGTGTCCATTTATTGCCATTTCTGAATTTTGGCTCTGGTATTTTTTCGTAAGCCTCTCTTTTAAAAAGAGAACCATTGGGTTCTCCAATTGTGTTGGAACCGTATAGAAAATTTGATCTTATTCCCCAGAAGGCCGACAATGGGCCGCCGCCAAAGATGAACTTTTTAAGGAATACATTTTTGCTTTCATCATTAATGATTTGGATGTAAGTGTTTACCAGAACAATATTTTTGAATTCTGGCGATTCCATGATGGCAACCTCTTTTTCCACTGCATCAAGGGTCATTCCATCATCGGCACCGAGAAATGCCATATACTTGCCCGTCGCATATGTAAGCGCTTTCCGATAATTAGCTTCAAGGCCAATATTGCAGGCGTTTGAGAATATTTTTATACGGGGATCATTATACCTTTTAATTAGCTGAATGGT
Organism: Bacteroidota bacterium; assembly: GCA_013816895.1. Taxonomy (GTDB): domain Bacteria; phylum Bacteroidota; class Bacteroidia; order B-17B0; family Aurantibacillaceae; genus Aurantibacillus. The sequence continues at coordinate 12,003 of JACDDR010000010.1, read as the reverse complement.
ATTATCAGTCGAGCAATTATCGGAAATAATAATCTCCAGATTTTTATAAGTTTGGTTGATACAACAGGAAATGGTTTCGTCAATATATTTATCGCCGTTGTAAACTGGAATACAAATACTAACTAAAGGACCATCTTGCATGAATTATTTAATTCTTTTGAGGTATCCATCGGGGGCTACGCTTATTAGAAGTTTGTTGTCGATATGCTTATCTATCACGAAACTATCGTTTGTTTTTAGAAACTCAAATACTGCAGTTTTAGGATTATTGCCAACATCCCATGGCCGGTCATATGAACCTTTTGGGAGGTCTTCAACAATGGTATCAAACACAACACAATAAGAACCCACCGTTGTGAAATCAGCATACATTTTTAATTCATCCAAAACGTGAGCATGGGTATGATTTGAATCAAGGCAAACCATCACTGTCTTTTTTCCTTCGACATGTTTTTTTACCTGCTCTACTATTGCCGGATCAATTGCTGAGCCCTGAATCATTTTAATGCGTTTAAACATTGGGTGCGACTCAATTTCCTTTTTATTATGATCGCGAATATCAATATCAATACCTAAAACTTCGCCTTTACCAATTAATTCCATGATGGATGCGTAATAAATTAATGATCCTCCATGTGCAATTCCTGTTTCTACAATTATATCCGGTTTAATCTCCCAAATTAATTCCTGCATAGCTATCATATCCTGTGGATACTGGATAATTGGTCTGCCCATCCAGGAAAAATTGTAAGAATACATTTCTTTGTTTGAAACTATATTAAACTGTTCAGATGCAGCCTTTAACTCTTTGTTTTTACCAAAGCCATCGATTCTTTCTTTACGCTCTTGTTTGAATTGATCTATAGGATTCATAAACTTTTTATTTTTAATTGTTTTTTGTGGTTTCCCCAGAATTTAAATGGTTCGTAGTCGGTATAAGGGTAATATCCCAGGTTGAGTTTAATGGTTTTATTTTTTTTCTTTAAATGATCCAGTACCAATTGTTTTATAGTGATTGGAATGTTGCTGCAACAATTTATGATACCGTTAATTTCACGCTGCAATGCAAATATAACAATATTTTCAGCAACCTCGTTTACCGGCAAATAATCGCGCTGCTGCTCACCAAGACTCATATTAAACACTTCATCATTTCTTTCGAGAGCAACATCCAGTTGTGATAAAATAGATTTTTTAGATTGCCCGTTTCCATACATATAAAATAACCGAACCCACTTTAAAGAAATGGAAGTCTCGCTGGAAAACTTATCTAGAAACTGTCGTAGTTTATTTTTAGCAATAGGATAAGCGATAATTGGGTCCGGCGACATTTCTTCGTGTAATTCACCTTCTTTCATTCCATATTCAAGGCATGTTCCAATTACAGTTAGATCTTTCAATCCGTTAGCGATTAGATTTTGCAGAAAGAGTTCATGTTTAGGTAAAATTTCGTCAAGGTGAACCTGGTCTTTAAAATTATCAAGTTTGCCCCAGGCCAGGTGAATCAGAGCATCTGGCTTTTCAAATTTTTCAAATAAATTCTCGATAGATGGTTTTTGTATATCATGTTCAACGTAAACCACATCAGGAAACCAGCTTTTTGCAGTAGCATGAGTTATATTGGTAGAGGTTGCTATGACATTTATCCCCCGTTCAAGAAGTTCTGTGATAACATAGCCACCAATAAATCCAGTAGAACCTGTGACTAATACTTTCATGCCAGATTATTTTCCGTATCAGTTAAGGATCAGGAACCACAAATTTTGCACCCCACTCCTGTACATAACTTAGTTGGTTAACAATTTCATCTTTGATGTTCCAGGGCAGGATAAGAATATAATCAGGTTTTGTTTCTTTTATCTTTCCTTCAGCGCAGATTGGGATATGACTTGCAGGCATAAATTTATTTTGTTTATGGGGATTTGCATCCACCACATAAGAAATCATGTCTTTTTTTACGCCACAGTAATTTAACAATGTATTCCCTTTAGCTGCTGCGCCGTAAGCGGCTACTGTTTTTCCTGCTTTTTTTTGTTCAACTAAGAATTCAAGAAGGTCAATTTTAATTTTATCAACTTTAGATTGAAAACCTTTGTAATATTCGATAGAAAGCATCCCAGCGTCTTTCTCCTTTTTAAGCATGGATGCAACATTTTCATTTATCGCTTTAGAGTCATCTTCCTTATGTTTAGCGAAAATTCTCAATGAACCTCCATGCGTAGACACTTCCTGAACGTCAAACATGTCAAGCCCTTGTGATTCAAATATTTTTTTCACAGTGGTAAACGACAGGTATGAAAAATGTTCATGGTAAATGGTGTCGAATTGATTATTAAGCACCAGTTGGTAGAGGTGCGGAAATTCCATGGTAATAATTCCTTTGGCCTTTAATATTACTTTCATCCCTCCAACAAAATCGTTGATGTCAGGGACATGGGCCAGAACGTTATTACCCAGCAGAAGATCTGCTTTCTTTCCTTCACCCGCCAGTTTACCCGCCAATTTTACACCAAAAAAATCGACTACTGAGGGAATTCCTTTTTTTATCGCTACTGCCGCCGTGTTTGCTGTTGGCTCAATTCCAAGAACGGGAATGTTTTTTTCCTTAAAATATTGGAG
>JACDDR010000010.1:0-9374 GCA_013816895.1 Bacteroidota bacterium | reverse complement strand
ACGCAATTTCAATAACAAGAGATTGATCACTAAACCCAAAACGTTCGGTCATTGCATCCACATATTTTTTACAGTGAGCTAACCAACTTGTTGAAAACGAAGAGAAATAGGCATAGTCACTGTTAAAGATGTCTCCTGATTTTTTGTATTCGTCTACTTGCACTAAAAAGCACTTTTCACAAGTCATAACTTTCAGAGGGAAGAACACTTCGGGTTCATTTAATTGCTCCATAGTTAAATATGAATTAGAAGCGGGACTGTTTACCAGATCGGCAAATTCTGTTTCAACAGGATGATTACAAAAACGACATTTCATAGTTTAAATTCCTTTATAGTTATTATCAATTAGCGGATGATTTTTATCCCTTTCAGAAATTTCCGAAACAGGTAAGGGCCATTTTATATTTAATAGGGGATCGTTGTATCGCAATCCACCCTCGGCATTTGGTACAAAATATTCGGTATGATGGTACACGAGATCGGCATTGTCTGTTAGGGTTTGGAACCCATGAGCAAATCCTTCCGGTACATAAATCATAGTTCTATTCTCTTCACTTAATTCGACGGTAAAGTGTTCAAGAAATGTGGGTGAGTTTTTTCTTATATCAACAACTGTATCAGAAACCGCACCTCTAACACAACGGATCAATTTTACTTCCCGAAACGGAGGTTGTTGAAAGTGCATTCCCCGTATTGTACCTTTCTTGGTATTCCAGGATTGATTGAGCTGTACAAACTCTTTTGTATGGCCTATTTGTGCGAATTCTTTTTTACAAAAAGTGCGGGCAAACGATCCTCTTTCGTCGTTTAGAACGTTCAATTCAATGGTGTAAAGCCCAGCAAGAAATTGCGCGTTAAACTTCATCTTTTTATATATTGATTAATCTGATCAAAAGTAAATTTCATTTTACTTTCGGGAGATTGTCGGTACCAGTTAATTGTCCATTCGATGGCCGTTTCAGCGTCAAGCTTTGGGCTCCAGTTGAGTTCTTTTACTGCGCGGGAAATATCAAGTTTAAGCAAAGTAGCTTCGTGATGTTGGTTAGGCGTAGAGCTATCTTTCCAACTCCCCGAGCCCCAGATCTTAATGGCTGTTTGAACCAGATCTTTTACCGTTAAATGATCATTGGGTTTTGGGCCAAAGTTATAGGCTTTTGAAAACTGTATCGGACTTTTTTCAAGCAGGGCTCCAAGCAGAAGGTAACCGCCAATAGGCTCCAGTACATGTTGCCAGGGCCTTACAGAAGCTGGATTTCTAACGTCGATCACCTTGTCGTTCTGTAGCGCACGGATAATATCAGGTATTATCCGGTCCTCACTAAAATCACCGCCACCGATTACATTCCCTGCGCGGGCGCTTGCGAGGGCCTTCTGATGGGTTTCGTAGTGCGGAATATTAAAAAAAGAATTTCTGAAGGAGTTTATTACCAGTTCAGCGCAAGCCTTACTGGCGCTGTAAGGATCATATCCTCCCAGAGCATCATCTTCATTATATAATACGTTTTGTTCTTTGTTGTGATATACCTTGTCGGTAGTAATAGCTACAACAGTACATTTTTTATTTAATTTGATGACGGCTTCAAGAACATTGGAAGTGCCGGTTACATTTACATCAAAGGTTTCTGAAGGAATAGTGTAGGAACGACGTACCAGAGGTTGAGCAGCAAGATGAAAGATAAAATCAGGCTTAAATTTTTCGATCTCTGTCGTTAAAGCCTTCCGATTGCGAATATCATTAATAACCGAGTCGACAATTTTTTGCGATTCAAGAAAAGAATATAAACTATGCGGATACTCAGGTGTCAGTGCTAATCCTTTAACTTCAGCACCTAGGAGGTGCAGCCACGAAACGAGCCATGAGCCTTTAAACCCGGTATGACCTGTTACAAAAACTTTTTTTCCTTTGTAAACCGAGGTTAAATCAGCAAGATTTACCATACTTTCCAGGGGGCATTATTTGTTTTCCAAAGTTCTTCCAATTCAATTTTGTCCCGCATTGCATCCATGCATTTCCAAAATCCGTTATGCTTGTAGGCTGCAAGTTTTCCATCATTAGCTATTTCAATCAATGGTTTTTTCTCCCACTGCACATCTTCCATATCTTCTTTTAAATAATCAAATATTGATGGTTCCAGTACGAAAAACCCACCGTTTATCCATACTCCGTCTCCCTCCGGCTTCTCCTGGAAACGAGTTACAATGCCATTTGAATTAGTTTCAATATTACCAAAACGGCCAGGTAATTGAATAGAAGTTAAGGTGGCGATTTTACCGCTGTCTTTATGAAAATGAATAAGGTCGGGAAGATTGATATCTGCAACGCCATCACCGTAAGTCAGCATAAAAGTTTCATCCTTTACGTACTTCTGAATTTTTTTGATCCTTCCAGCGGTATTGGTTTCTAGTCCAGTGTCTACAAGGGTTACTTTAAAGGATTCTGAATTTGTGAAGTGAACATCTACCACATTTTTTTCCAATTCAACAGTAACATCAGAATTATAGAGAAAGTAATTAATAAAATATTCTTTCAGTAAATAACCTTTATAGCCCAGGCAAACAACAAATTCATTAAATCCGTGATGTGCGTATATTTTCATGATATGCCAGATAATGGGTTTTCCGCCAATATCAATCATGGGTTTTGGCTTGATAACAGTTTCTTCAGAAATACGGGTGCCTAAACCCCCCGCTAAGATTACAACTTTCATGAGTGAGATATATTTAACCGTTATAACCTTTTAGCTCCTGACAAATGACAGGCGGTGGGGGTTATTTCATGCCGTGAATTTATGAATTTTTTCTTTTTCCGGATATTTTATTTTTCATCCTGCTTTTGTACTGTGACGGTTTAAAAAATGAATTTATCCTATATTTTTTTTAACTTGCCCCTGTTATTAAATAGCGCAGCCAGGTATTTTATTTTGAAGGCTTTTAACGTTATTTTATACATTTGCTAAATTTAGCAAGCTACTACCTGATGAATAAGAAAATATCCATAGTTGTTCCTATTTACAATTCATCGGCATTTATGCATAATTTGCTTGAAGCAATTGATGCAGAAAAACAAAAAAATCTTTGGGTTTTAGAGCTTATTTTGGTTGAAGATGGCAGCAAAGATGAAAGTTTTGCGAAAATTGAGGAACTGGCAAAAAAACATCCTTACATAAAAGGTATAAAGCTGTCTAAAAATTTCGGTCACCAGATAGCTGTTAAAACAGGGTTATCTCATTGCACAGGCGATTATATTGCAATTATTGACGATGATTTACAGGATCCGCCGGCCTTGTTACCATATTTTTTTAGTTACCTTGATAAGGGCTATGATGTGGCTTATGGTATCCGAAAGAAAAGAAAAGAATCTTTAGTCAAGCGTATCAGTTACAATAGTTTTTATAGGATATTGAAAAGTATGAGCGATATCTATATTCCAATTGACAGTGGCGATTTTTGTGTAATGACTTCTCGGGTTGTTACTAACATGTTAAGATTTAATGAGCAAAATCCATTTTTAAGAGGCATAAGAGCGTGGGTAGGGTTTAAACAAATTGGAGTAGAGTATGAACGTGCGGCGAGGTTTGATGGCCAATCGGGTTATACACTTAAAAAGTTATTAAAGATAGCCATGGATGGTATCTTCTCTTTTTCTACTGCTCCCATCAGGTTAATCACCATGCTAGGTGTAGTTGGTTTTGGTTTTGCAACGGTATATTCTTTTCTTTTAATTTTTCAATATTTCTATAATGGCATTGCTGTGCAAGGTTTTGCAACGCTGGCAATCATAATATCGTTCTTCGGTTCGCTAACGCTGATTTGCCTGGGAGTAATAGGGGAGTATATTGTCAGGATCTACGATGAAGTTCGTAACCGGCCCTACGTTGTTGTTGAGAAAACCCTTAATGTTTAGCCATGCAGAATGTAGCAATTATCGGATCCAATGGGTTTATAGGTAGGCACCTGACACAAAGGCTCTCAAGGGAAAAAAATAATTCTCTTTACCTTTTCGGACGAGGTGAAAGCAGTATTTCGGCGGAGAATCTCCCATATAAAAAAATTGATTTTTTTGATAAAGAAAAATTAAAAACAGATTTCAGTAATATTGATATTGTCTACTACCTGGCTTCGGAAACTATTCCGGCAACAAGTTGGGATACCCCAATGCTTGAAATTGAAAAAAATCTTATTCCTTTTATTAATTTTCTTGAAGTAATATCAAAACTCCAGGTAAAAAAAGTTGCTTTCGTTTCAAGTGCTGGTACGGTTTACGGTACCACAGAGGGAAGGGTACCGGAAAATTCTGACAAGAAGCCATTTTCGCCTTATGGCATCACAAAGCTTACCATGGAAAACTTCTTAAGTTATTACAAAGTAAGGTACGGAATCCAGTACGATGTATACAGGGTGTCAAATGTTTATGGCGAAGGCCAGGACATTGGTAAAGGTCTTGGTATTATTAATACGTTTCTTGAAAAAATTATAAAAGAAAAGCAAGTTAAGGTATATGGAGATGGCGAAGCAACAAGGAATTATATTTATGTTAAAGATGTGGCTGAATTATTAAGCTTTTCAGTCAGAAATATTTCTTCTTCCGATATTTTTAATATTTCTTCTAATAGCACTTTAAGCATTAATAATCTGGTAAAGGTAATGAAGATAATAGTTAGAGAAGATTTTACGGTTTCATACGAACAGGGACGTAAAAGCGACAACTCATATATTGATCTTGATAACTCTAAAATACTGGGTTCGTTTGATGGCTTTGAATTCACAAATATTAATGATGGTGTTCGCAAAACTTATAATTCCTTGGTAGAAATGGTTAAATCAGAAGACTCAAATGGCTAAAAATAAAAGTGAAGTGCTCCCCTTAGGCGCATCCGAAAATTTAAAGGGAATAAATAAGTATCTGCATCTTACCCGTGAAGAAAAAGTAAGTTATGGAATTTTACTCGGCGTAATTTTTCTGGTAGTTTTAATCCGTTCGAACTTTTTTAATATTCCTTTTGAACGCGATGAAGGCGCTTATGGTTATTACGGGAAGTTGTTGTTAGAGGGTAAAACTCCTTATAAAGACTTTTACGAACAAAAATTTCCGGGCATATTTTATTTTTATGGAATGATGGTAGGTCTTTTTGGAGAAACCGTTTCTGGTATCCATATGGGTTTTATGTTATTGAACATAGGCACTATAATCCTTCTTTTTGCCGCTTCCCGTCGACTATTTTCGCCACTCGCTGGAGCAATAACTGCAATTACTTACGCCATTGTTTCTATTACGCCAAACCTTAGCGGTTTTACCATCCAGGGTGAACATGGTGTGGCCTTTTTTGTAAGTCTGGGAATTTATTTTTATTCGATAACCTTAAAGAATAAAACCTGGAAATATTTTTTTCTTATGGGGCTTGCGTTAGGGGGTGCTTTTATGACCAAAACAAGTGGAATGTTTTTAGTTCTTTGGGGTGGGATAGCCATTGTAATTGACTTTTTCCTTGACGGCGATAAGCGGACGGCAAAGGAATTCTTCAGACGGACCTTAATTTATTCAGGAGGTGTATTTTTGGTAATTGGCGTGTTGTTTTTTATTATTGCAATGAAGGGGTCTTTCAATGAAATGATTTATTGGTCCTACAAGATCCCGAAACGATATGTAAGCCGGGTTCCGTGGGAAGATGGGAAGAAATATCTTGAATATAGCTATCAGGCTATTACAAAAGATTACAAGTTTTTTTGGACACATGCCGCTTTCGCACTCATAGTGATAGTTTTAAAAAATATTACCTGGAGAATGAAACTCACGATCATTACATTGATAGGGTTTTCTTCGCTTACTATTTTCCCAGGTTTTTATTTTTACGGGCATTACTGGATACAGATATTACCTGGTTTGTCAATCCTTGCCGGTTTAACTTATTTTGCGTTTGAAAATACAGTACGCACCCGGGCAGGGTTAAAATCACCAAACGTTAAATACATATATGTGAGCGTTTTTATAATTGCGACGCTCATGCACCTTAACAAGAACAAAGATTATTATTTTAATCCTAATTACGAACGCATTTTAAGAAACGTATATGGAAATAATCCTTTTCCGGAGACTGCTAAAATTGCAGATTATATCAATGCCAACAGTACTCCTGAAGACAATATTGTATCTATAGGATCAGAGCCTGAAATTTACTTTTATACAAAAAAACACTGTCCTTCAAGACACGCTTACTTTTCTGCGTTGGTTGATAATGTGGCTGAGCACAAGGTGTGGCAACGCGAATTTGTGAGAGATGTGGAAAAGGCAAAACCACGCTATATTATCTTTTATAATCACCCCATTTCGTTAATGGTACAGGCTGGAGTAGATCAATATATTTTTGAGTGGTATAACAAATACGTAACTGAAAATTATACGATCATTGGTTTGGTAGATATGATCGAAGGATACACCAGCACTTATGTTTGGAAAGAACAGCTTAACACCTATAAACCTCAGGCCCAAAATCTTATCTACATCTTTGAAAGAAAGCCTATGCCGGCAAAATAAAAAGCGAATTTTATATCACTGTCCTCTTATGCTTCCATCTTTTGTGGGTCCACAACCAAATGTATGGTTGTTCAAGGATGTTTTTCTCAAGCGCTCTTGTGTGCAATTCTGAAATCTGACCTTCTGCCAGTTCATTTGGCTTCTCAGTTAAAATCGTAGCGTTCATCTGGTAATAACCGCGTTTCAGTTTTTTTATACCTACGTAAATTACAGGATAATTAAATTTCCTGGCTAGTTTCTCGGCACCATTGAATACAGGCGTGTCCTGATTCAAAAAGGTGGTCCAGTAAGCTCCCTCAGGTGGCGGAGTTTGATCTGCAATAAGCCCGATTGTGGTAGCTGTTTTATTTTGTTTTAAGGTCAGCAGTTCGCGGTAAAGATTTTTCATGGAGACAATATTTCCACCCATTCTCCCCCGCAAGTTCAGCATGAAAGTATCGAAGTTCTTATTTGACAAAGGATGGTAAACTCCGGTAATCAATTGCTTAAAGTAAAACTGATGCGCAATGGCTCCCCATTCCCAGTTGCCACAATGCCCCATTACACCAACCACACTTTGCTTATTATTCTCAAAATAACGAAAAACCTTTAAAGCATCCTCCGTTAGCGTAAAGTGTTTCCTGAACTTATCGGGCGAAATCGTCAGAAGCTTAATGATCTCAAAAATAACATCGCAAAAATGTTTATAGAATTGCTTGCTTATTTTTTTTAATTCTTCTTCGCTCCTTCCCGGAAAGGAATTCCTGAGATTCTGCATCACTACTTTTTTACGATAACCGGTCACGTAGTAAACGAGCACATATAATGCAGAACTTTTGAGCTGCAATAACCAGAAAGGTAAAATAGAAATGGAGTAGAGCAGGGGAATAACAAATATGTTAAACGCAATTTTGCCCAATTAGAAGTTTGGTTTAAGCATGTATTTACTGTAAAAGTCAACAATGTGTTTTACGGCGTCTTCAGCAGTATCCACTATGTGAAATAAATCGAGATCGGCCGGATTTATGTTCCTTTCGTTTTCAAGCATAGTGGTTTTCATCCACTCAATTAATCCTGCCCAATATGCACTTCCAATCAACACCACAGGAAACTGAGCAATCTTATGAGTTTGAACAAGGGTTAAGGATTCAAACAATTCGTCCATGGTACCAAAGCCACCCGGCATGCCAATAAAACCCTGAGAGTATTTTAAGAAAATGGTTTTTCGTACAAAGAAGTAATCAAAATTAATGCACTTATCAGCATCAATAAAATCGTTATGCTTTTGTTCAAAAGGTAATTCAATGTTTAATCCTACAGATTTTCCACCGCCTTTCTGCGCGCCTTTATTGGCAGCTTCCATAATGCCCGGACCGCCACCGCTGATAATGCCGTAACCCTCTTTTACCAGTTTATAGGCTATTTCCTCAGCCATGACGTAGTATTTATTTTCCGGCTTGGTTCTGGCGCTTCCAAAAATTGAAACACATGGACCAATGCGGCTCATTTTTTCAAAACCCTCAACAAACTCGCTCATGATCTTAAAAATCTGCCAGCTGTTTTGTGCTTTAATATCGTTCCAGTCCTTTTGAGCGAACGCGTTTCTTATTTTATCTTCTCCGTCAGGGGTCATGCTATGTGTTCTTAATATTGTTTTTACAATCCACCTTCTTTTAGCCGTTCTGCGTTTTCAGCGAACTGCAATTTATCAATCATTTCCTGTATGTCGCCGTTCACAAAATTATTAAGATCATACAGCGTTTCGTTTATCCTGTGATCGGTAATTCTATTCTGTGGATAGTTATAGGTCCTGATCTTGGCACTCCGATCACCGGTAGTTACCATCGTTTTTCTTTTTTTAGTAACATCTTCAAGGCGTTTCTGGTATTCAATATCGTAAATTTTTGAACGCAGCATTGCCATTGCCTTTTCGCGGTTACCCAACTGGTTCCTTTCGGTTTGGCAGGTAACTACAAGACCTGTTGGTTTATGGGTCAAAATAACCTTGCTCTCCACCTTGTTCACGTTTTGTCCGCCGGCACCGCCACTTCGGGCTGTCGCCATTTCAATATCCGAATCTTTAATGTCCACATCCAGCTCTTCAGCTTCAGGCAACACAACTACCGTTGCAGCACTGGTATGCACTCTTCCCTGTGTTTCGGTGGCAGGCACCCTTTGTACGCGATGTACGCCACTTTCGAATTTCAGGATCCCATAAGCTCCGTTACCCGTAACATTAAATACAACCTCTTTGTAGCCGCCCATGGTGCCCGGACTGGAATCAACAACTTCAATCTTAAAATTCTTTTTTTCGCAGAAACGACTGTACATTTCAAAAAGATTTCCAGCAAAAATACTGGCCTCATCTCCGCCCGTACCCGCGCGTAATTCCATTACACAGTTGTTAGCGTCTTCAGGATCTTTAGGAATCAGCATCAGTCGGATCTCTTCGATGAGCTTATCTTCCTTTGCACGGCTGTCTTCCAGCTCGGCCTTTGCCATATCAAGAAAGTCTCTGTCTTTTTCGGTTGCCAGCATTTGTTTTGCACTGTCAATATCGGATAGAATCTTTTTATATTCCTGGATAGTTTTTACAACATCACCAAGTTCTTTGTACTCAATGTTCAGTTTCTTAAACAGCTTCATATCGCCAATAACCTTTGGGTCGGCTAATTTTGCCTCTACGTCTTCATAACGTCTTACTATTTCTTCAAGCTTGTCTAGCATATGATTTTAGGTTGCCAAAGGTAATAAATTGATTACTTCTAAAGGGAGTTTTTGTGAAAGTTTATACTTACTTTTAAAATAACAAGGTTTCAATGATAATTACTACTTGAAGAGGCCAGACTTCCTTTATCAACTG
>JACDDR010000009.1:32488-55472 GCA_013816895.1 Bacteroidota bacterium | reverse complement strand
GCCCAGCATTACAAACTGCAGGCCGATAAGGTGCATTTAACTAACATCATTTTTAACCTCATTGATAATGCGATCAAATATACCCAGGGCGTTCCCGAGATCGTGATCACTACGTATAACACTGCCGAAGGCATTATGGTTGAAATAAAGGACAATGGCATAGGAATTACCAAGGAAAACCAGAGGAAAATATTCGACAAGTTCTACAGGGTTCCCACCGGCAACGTGCACAATGTGAAAGGATTTGGGCTGGGCCTCTCTTATGTTCTGGCTGTGGTACTGAAACATAACGGTACAATAGCCGTTGAGAGCGAGCCAGGCAAGGGAAGTACCTTTAAAGTGCACTTGCCCATTTGATAATATTTGTTAAAAGTGTTAAAATTGGCACGATTACTGAGTATCTTTAATTATAAATTTAACATTTAATTAATCATGGATACTGTTAAAACAAAGATTCTTCTGGTTGAAGACGATGAGAGCCTCGGACCTCTTTTACTGGAATACCTTGAAGCCAAAGGGTTTGAAACCAGGCTGGCCAACGACGGTAAAAAAGGAGCGGATGTCTTCTTTAAAGGCTCTTTCGATCTTTTGTTGCTGGACGTAATGATGCCTGTGAAGGACGGACTTACGCTTGCAAAGGAAATCAGGGTGGTGGATAAAAACATTCCCATTATATTTCTTACTGCCAAAAGCATGAAGGAAGATACCATAGAGGGTTTTAACGCCGGTGCCGATGATTATATGACAAAGCCTTTCAGCATGGAAGAACTTCTTGCACGCGTTACTGCGGTTTTACGCCGTACCAACAAAGTACGTAGTACCGAAAGCGACGAAGTGAATTTTAAAGTAGGAAGTTACCAGTTTAACTCTGAAAAGCAGGTGTTGCAACACGGCGGTACAGAGCAAAAGCTCACCACAAAAGAAAGTCAGCTCCTGCGATTATTATGCGTGCATAAGAATGATGTGCTCGACAGGAACTTCGCTCTTAAAACCATCTGGCATGATGACAATTATTTTAACGGCCGAAGCATGGATGTTTACATTGCCAAGCTGCGCAAATATTTAATGGAAGATTCAAAAGTTGAGATCATTAACATTCACGGTAAGGGATTTAAATTACTGGTGAATAACTAACAGATAAGAATTAGTACGAAAAGCTCCGCAAAAAACGCGGGGCTTTTTTTGTGGTATTAAAACACGAGCGGTTTTCCCTGGTAGTAATCCAGCACTTTTAACTTGAAAATGTAATCGTACTTACTCTGAAGCATGTTGCTTTCCGCGGCAAACAAACGATTCTTGGCCGAGTTAAAATCAAATGAACTAATGGCTCCGGCATTTAATTTTTGCTGGGCATATTTGAATGATTCGGATGCGGCTTCTACACTTGACTTTGTTGCGTTGTACTTGTTTAAAGCCGCTTTCGCGTTGGCGTAAGCCTGAGCTATGGTTTTGTACAGGGTTTGTTTCGCAAGGTCCTGGGTTAAATGCGCGTTAAGAGTATTAATTTTTGCGGTTTTAACAGCCGAATAGGTTTGTAATCCGTTGAACAATGGAACGGTTAAAGTAACGCCAATACTTTTGTTAACGTTGTGTTTAAACTGATCAGCAAAAGGCGTCTGCCGTGTTACGATTTGTGTTACCGGAGTATAAACGCTGTCTCCTTTGTTGGTAATGCCACTGATCTGATAACCCGAATAATTAACGCCAACAATGTCTTTGGCAAGTCCTGATGTTCCGGTTCCCATACTGGCGTTAAGGCTCAGGGTGGGGCTAACCCTTCCTTTACTTGCTTTGTAATTTCTTTCCGCGCTCAAGATGGAATATTCGCCACTTCTTATGGTGGGCTGACTTTTTAAAGCGGTTTCGTAAATGCTGTTAATGTTGTTGTTAAGCAACTGATCGGCCTGCACTTCAATGTTTGGTTTTCCCACCGAAAAATTTGTAACGCTGTCGAGGTTCATCAGTTGCGTTAAATTTAAAATTGCAAGCTGATAATTATTATCGGCTACAGTAACGTTAACCTCTTCATTGGCCAGTTGCGCTTTAATGTCGTACTCTACGCTTTTAGCAAGGGCGCCGGCCGTTACAAGCTTCTGGGTTCTGTCAAGCTGTTCTTTTGTAATGTCGAGCTGGTTTTGAGATACTTTTAAAAGTTCATCGCTGAACACTACCGATATGTAGGCGCTGGCTACATTTAACGACAAGTCATACTGACGTTGTTTTAATGTTTCAACGCCGCTGAGGTATTTAAACTCATTGGATTTAATGGTATTGTACTGGCTGAGGCCGCTCCACAAAACAAGATTGCTGCTTATGTAAAAGTTTTGCTGAAGTACCTGGGTGTTGGCAAACGTGTTGGTGTACCTGTCAATTGTTTTTCCAAAATTATAGGTGTGCGAAGCGCCAAGATTAATGGAAGGCAGGGCGTTGGCCCTGCTTTGATCGGCATTGATCTTATTGATCTCGTTATTAAGGGAGGTTTGTTTTAAGGTGATGTTATGCGCTACGGCGTAATTAATACATTGCTGTAAGTCCCATGGCGTTTGAGCCGGAGCTTTGAAAAAAAGGCAGGATATTAAAAAGAAAAAACAAAAACGTTTCGGGGAAATCATTCGCTGAAGATTTTGGTAAAATTAACTAAATTATCTGTGCAAAAAACAGGGCCTGTGCAGCGGATGAAATCGCGCATCAACGGTAAAATACAAGGCTAACTTATACAAATTCTGATGAATCGGCCCTGGGGCGTAAAGCTCTTTTGGCACGCCTGTTGATGGAGATGACAATGAAAAGAAAAAGAAGACTGGTTCCTAAAACGGTAAGAAGTCCGAGTGTGGGTTCCTTTATAAAATACGAAACCAGAGAAGCGCCCACAGTTAATACGGTAAAAGAATAAATGATGATGACGGTTTTTACGTGACTGTATTTGCAGTCAATCAGTTTATGATGGAGATGATTTCTGTCGGCCATGAACGGTGACTGCCCTTTAATTGCGCGGATTAAAAACACTCTGAGGGTGTCGAGCAAGGGATAAACAAGCGCGGCAATGGCAAACACCGGTTTGCTAACATGCACCCAGAAAGAATTAAGCGATTGGGTAGGGTATTCAATCATTTTAATGGCAAGCACGCATACAAACATACCAATGACAAGCGATCCGGAATCTCCCATAAAAATGCGCGCCGGCGAAAAATTAAAAATAAGAAAACCAAAAAGTGCGCCGGCGAGCGAAAAAGAAAGTGCGGCATAGGGAAATTCATTTGCAAAAATAAACCAGGTTCCAAACGCACAGCAGCTCAGAAAGCCAACTCCTGCAGCCAGACCGTCAACTCCGTCAATAAGATTGAAAGAATTCACCACCACTACATACGTAAAAATAGATAGAAACACACTTCCCCAGATAGGTATTTCATATACTCCGAAAATACCATGAAGGCTGGTGATGCGTATATCGCCCATCAGCACAAGAATAAGGGCTACAACAATGTGCGCGAATAATTTTTTTACGGGCGCCGTTCCTATAATATCATCCTTTACGCCCACAAAAAATAAAATCAAACTGGTAGCCACAATTAATTTAAATTCATTTACCGACTGAAAAATTTTATCGTAATAACTTAGGGTGTCAATGGTATACCAAAGGGAATATGCGAATAAGGTTCCCGCATAAATAATAATTCCGCCAATGGTGGGCACGGAGCGTTTGTGAATTTTTCGTTCCTCGGTTGGTGTATCGATGAGTCGTTTTAAAACCGCAACTTTAATAAGTGCAGGTGTGGAATAAAGAACCACAATGAACGCGGTTAAAAAAACAAGAATTAATACAGCCATCTAAAAGTCATAATATAAATTATAAATACTGGTTCGCAAGGCCAGGTAAATATAATTGGTTTGATTGCTTGAGGTATTAAAATTAGAAAATTTTTGGTTACGGTACGTGTATCCGAGTGCAACATTTAAATTATATGCCGGATTAACAAGATAACCAAGCTTTGCCGACACGATCTGTGTTTCATAAGCGGGCGCGCCATCTACGGGTACAACCTGATTCTGGTAGCGGGCGTTAAGGAACATCCGTTTAAATTTATAATCCATCATCACCAGCACTTCCTGCCCGTAGCCCGGGGTGTAGGTCAATCCCTGGTTGTAATGAGAGTAAGATTGATTCGTAATTGCCCCAATCGGACCCGAATAACTTCCTTCGTTCACAAAGTTATACTCGGTTTGCAGAAATAAGTTTTTAATCCCCAATACATCAAAATAGTTTAATCCTGCCTGATATCCAATGCCATTGCCAACTTTTTTTGTGTTGCTCAGATCATCAGCCATTACCTGGCCATAGATATTTATTTTACTGGTAATCTTGAACCTGATATCACCGCCAATGAGAATGTTGTTTTTATTGTTAAGCCCGAACTGGGCAAGGTTAGTATAAATGATAGGATTAAAATATTGCCAGTCTAAATGCTGACGGTTCTTTGAGTCGCCCGCTTCCCAGATCATGCCCTGAAAAAAACCGATGTTAAGAAATTTTGCGGGATTAATGCTCAGGTACTGAAACGAGGAAGCTTTTTTCTGGAACAGTCGCTCTGCGTTTGGGTTAGGCACAGCGCTTGCGCCCACCAGGTTCATGAGCACTGCATAAATATTACTGTACTGAACTCGTCCTTTAAACCATTGCTGTGTTACTTTTGCGTAGGGATAATTAAATGCATTATCGCTCAATAATAGGGAGCGGTATCCGTAACCAATTTTTTGTTTTCCGTGGCCCACCTGGATGTTCAGATTTTTTAGCGGTTGGTATGAAATAAATCCTGAAGAAAAAGCGTAATCATAACCTGTTTTCTTAAACTGTTTCCAGCGGCCCTGGCCGGGCACTACAGAGGTAGCGTTAATACTGCCGTTGAGGTATTGAGGAAAAAAGGATTGGCTTTCAGCAAACATTGTTTCAAAATAAACTTTGTTTCCAATGTAGCCGCAGCCAATGAAACCGCGGGTGTTGGTGCTGGTCTGGGTTTTAAGGCTATCGTAATAATCATTGCCAACATCAATGTTCAAGATCGGATCAAGGGTAAACTTGAAATTTTGTCCGTGTGGCTGAATGCGGATCAGATGTTTGTAAAAAGCCACGTCAAGTGCCGGATCGTCAACTATGTATTTAAAAATTCGATGCGTGTCGGAAACCTGTACATACTTATCAGAAAAAAAATGAATGTAGGGCTTTATTCCTGTGTGAGTGGCCGAATCCCTGGCAGCTAAACGTTTTTCAGTTAAAAGGGAAAATGAGTATTCGTTTGGAAGATTATAATACTGAGCGCGAAGGTTCGTAGCTGTAAGAGCCAGGATAACAAGAGGCAGGACTTTCAATGGATTATATTGGAATAAATAAATCATCGTGGTTCCTGATTCAAAAGTGTTGCTTCAATTCTCACCACACTTTTACGTTTTCTTTGTTCCTGAAATCTTCGTAAACGCTTTTAATTCCTTCTTCAAGATTGATGGTGTGTTTCCACCCAAGACTGTGCAGAAAGCTTACGTCCATTAGTTTTCTTGGTGTGCCATCGGGCTTGCTGAGATCGTGTTTTATTTCGCCGGTATATCCTACAATTTTTTTAATAAGAAGCGCAAGGTCTTTAATGCTAAGGTCGGTACCTGTTCCTATGTTTACATGTTTCTGATCACTGTAAGTCATCATCAGGTAAACGCAGGCATCGGCCATATCATCTGCATGAAGGAATTCGCGGAGCGGAGAACCCGTGCCCCACATTTCAACAAACGGCGCGCTGCTCTCTTTTGCTTCATGAAATTTACGGATGAGCGCGGGCAGTACGTGCGAATTTTTTAAATTGTAACTGTCATTTGGTCCGTAAAGATTAGTAGGCATTACGCTGATGAAATCACAACCATACTGGCGACGGTAATTTTCGCACATTTTTATGCCCGTAATTTTAGCGATGGCGTAGGGTTCATTGGTGTCTTCGAGGTAACCGCTTAAAAGGTATTCTTCTTTCAAAGGTTGCGGCGCCAGTTTTGGATAGATGCACGAGGAGCCAAGGAACATTAATTTTTTCACCTTGTTCAGATAAGCGCAATGAATCACGTTATTCTGGATCATCAGATTATCGTATAAAAACTCGGCGCGGTAAACATTGTTGGCCTGGATTCCGCCAACTTTTGCAGCTGCAAGAAAAACATATTCCGGTTTTTCTGTTTCAAAAAAATCGGCCACCATTTTGGCATCCCGAAGATCCAGTTCGGCAGAAGTTTTAAGAACGAAATTGGTAAATCCTTTTTTCTGAAGGTTACGGAGAATGGCTGATCCTACCATACCTTTATGACCGGCAATATATATTTTGGAATTTGTATTCATTGATTAATTGTAGAATTTTTGATTTGCCGAGTTAATCAATTCTAAAAATCAATCACTCTAAAAATCAGCAATTAGCTCACTCTTTATAGTTAAGCACTTTGTGTCCGCCTTCCAGCAAATATTTATCGCGTTTAAATAATTCAACATCCGCCAAAACCATTTCTTTACAAAGGGCCTGCACGGTGTAGGTGGGTGTCCAGCCGAGTTTTTCTTTTGCTTTACTTGCATCGCCCACTAAAAGATCTACTTCAGCAGGACGATAATAATTCGGATCTATTTCAACAATGATTTTTCCGGTGGCGGCATTAATTCCTTTTTCATCTTCGCCCTTTCCTTCCCATTTAAGAATAATGCCAACTTCAGCAAATGCCATGTTAATGAATTCACGAACCGAAATTTTTATTCCCGTTGCAAGCACAAAATCATCGGGAGTATCCTGTTGCAGCATTCTCCACATACCTTCCACATAATCTTTGGCGTGGCCCCAGTCCCTTTCAGAATCAATGTTTCCCATGAACAGTTTTTCCTGCATGCCAAGACTTATTTTGGCAACGGCACGCGTGATCTTTCGCGTCACAAATGTTTCGCCGCGGAGCGGACTTTCATGATTAAACAAAATGCCGTTGCAGGCATACATATTATAACTTTCGCGGTAATTTTTAGTAATCCAGAATCCATATAATTTAGCAACGCCATAAGGGCTGCGCGGGTAAAACGGTGTTGTTTCTTTTTGCGGGATCTCCTGCACTAAGCCGTACAGTTCAGAAGTAGAAGCCTGGTAAAACCGCGTCTTCTTTTCCAGCCCCAGGATGCGAATAGCTTCCAGTATCCTTAAGGTTCCGAGTCCATCAGAGTTGGCAGTATATTCAGGAGTTTCAAAACTTACTTTAACGTGCGATTGTGCTGCAAGGTTATATATTTCATCCGGCTGAACTTCCTGCACAATGCGGATAAGGTTGGTGCTATCGGTTAAATCGCCGTAATGAAGTTTAAACTGAATGTTTTTTTCGTGCTGATCCTGGTACAGGTGATCTATGCGGTCGGTATTAAACATTGAACTTCTGCGTTTGATCCCATGAACGATGTATCCTTTGGATAATAACAGTTCGGCCAGATAGGCTCCATCTTGTCCTGTAACGCCGGTAATTAAAGCTACTTTTGCCATACTTGGTTTTAGAAGAACAATATTACGAAAAAAATACCGCAATATTGAGGTTTGCACCTTACCGGGAAGCGGCTTTATTTTGTTATATTTGAAATCTGTTTTGCGAAAAGAAATTCAACAACAAAGCTTTAACTAACGATATTAAAAAATATGAAACCAACCTTCACAAAAAAAAACTATTACATTCTACTCACGGGCCTGCTCTTAATTTGTTTGGGATACGTATTGATGATTGGTGGAAAAAGTGAAGATCCGAATGTTTTTAACCCGGAAATTTTTAATTTTCAACGCATCACTCTCGCGCCTATTATGTGCCTGGTTGGGTTTGTGACAATTATAGCGGCTATCATGTGGCGCCCGAAAAATATTGAAAACGACCCGTTAAAAAACGATTCCGTTAAAAATGGATAATGTAAACACACCGGCGCCGAAGCCAAAACGAAAGATGAGGAAAATACTTGTTATTGTTTCTCTCACTATTGTTGCGATATGGTTCATTTATTATTTTATCTGTGGCATGACCTACAGCAAAGGCACGCGCTCAGGGATTCTTACAAAGGTGAGCGAAAAAGGTTTTGTTTTTAAAACCTATGAAGGAGAAATGAATGTGGGTGGTTTTAGTCAGGACGGCGGCGGCACCCTTATGCCGGCGAGCATTTTTAAGTTTTCAGTCCCCAATAAAAAAACATACGACCAGCTTGAACAACTTCAAGGCGATCGGGTGGTGCTTCATTATCGTCAGGTGATGAAAAACTTTTTCTGGCAGGGCGATACCGATTATTTTATTTACGAGGTAAGCAGGGTAAAATAGTAATTGATTTAAAGTTATGACCTATTTTGAAGCCCTTATCATTGCCATCGTTGAAGGAGTGACGGAATTTTTGCCGGTTTCTTCCACCGGTCACATGATGATTGCAACAGCTTTGCTGGGCATTAAATCCACTCCTTTCGTAAAGCTATTTACCGTTGCCATTCAATTAGGCGCAATTCTTAGCGTAGTGGTGTTATACTTCCGCAAGTTTTTTAAATCAGTAAACTTTTATCTGAAGCTTATTGTAGCTTTTATTCCCGCAGCAATTGCAGGATTGCTTCTTGGCGACTGGATTGATGAGCAGCTTGAAAATATTCTTGGCGTGGCAATCGCTCTTTTTATAGGAGGGATTGTATTGTTGTTTGTGGACAAATGGTTCAGGAATCACACGATTAAAACGGACGAAGAAGTAAATTATCAAACCGCTTTTAAAATCGGATTGTTCCAATGTCTTGCTTTGTTTCCGGGAGTGAGCAGGAGTGCGGCAACCATTATCGGTGGTATGAGCCAGAGATTAACGCGTCAGGCAGCGGCTGAATTTTCTTTTTTTCTGGCGGTTCCCACCATGTTTGCTGCAACTGCAAAAAAAATGCTTGATTTTTATAAGGATGGAATTGTTTTAAATGGTGAAGAAATAAAAATTCTTTTGTTTGGCAATCTCATAGCGTTTGTTGTTGCCCTCATTGCCATAAGAACATTTATTTCCCTTCTGAATAAACACGGATTTAAAATCTGGGGTGTTTACCGCATTGTTGTTGGCGGAATTCTTATTCTTCTTTTTATTGCGGGTATAAAGATCAGTGTCATCTAACACACAACGCCCTGTTGATTAATAGTTTTTATTGCCACGGTTTAAGGCCATAAACAAAATAAATTCGCTTTACCATCGTGAGCGATAATCTGACTAAAAAAAGACTGCGTACTTCGGGGATAACGGTTATCATAAGCCTTGCCCTTGTTCTGTTCATGCTCGGCGCCCTGGGGCTTCTGGTCATTAATGCTAACAAACTCAGCCAGCACTTCAAAGAAAATGTAGGATTCCAGGTATATCTTAAAGACACCGCTTCTTCTGCCCAAACAGATGGATTGATTCAGGAAATGACAACCTCACAGTATGCAAAAAGTGTACTACTGATTAATAAAGAACAGGCTGCGGAAAAACTTAAAACAGATCTTGGAGAAGATTTTGTTTCCTTTTTAGGAAGCAATCCCCTCCTTAATTCCATTGATGTGAAACTGAACGCAGCCTATGCCAATACCGATACCCTTGTGAACGTTGAGAAAAACCTCCTTCAGAAACATCAATCGATTATTAAAGAAATTGTTTATCAAAAAGACATGATCAACAGTTTAAATAAAAACACAAATGCTATTGCTTTTTTTATTTTAATTTTTAGCGGCGCATTACTTATTGTAGCCATAGCGCTTATCAATAACACCATACGGCTTTCCATTTACTCACAGCGGTTTCTTATTCGCACAATGTATCTGGTAGGAGCTACGCGGATTTTTATCAGTCGGCCTTTTATTTTTAAAGGTGTACGGCAGGGCGTAATCGCGGGAATAATTGCCGGAGCCCTGCTTGCGGGGTTCCTGGTATTAAGCACCAAATTTATTCCCGATCTTTTGCAGTTGCAGGATGAGAATATTCTCATCGTTCTGTTTGTCTCGCTTATTCTGGTGGGAATAATTATATCGGCCCTTAGTGCCTCATTGGCTGTATTAAGATACCTCCGTCTTAAAACGAGCGACCTTTATTTTTAGGTTTCTTAACCATTTACCCACTTTAAATTATGTAATTTTGTCCTTCAAAACAGTAATTATGGAAACAAACTATAGAAGTACGAACATTGAAAATTTTCAGTCTGCCACGCTGGTAAAAGAAAGAACCATTCTTCGCTCTGCTTTTCTTTGGATGGCTGTAGCAATGGTGCTTACCACGCTTGCATCGGTTCTTTTTGCCTTTGTGCCGCAGTTAACCGGTACATTAATTGTTCACGACGAAATGGGAAGAAATCATCCTACTATTCTCGCTTATGTAGTGATGTTTGCGCCCCTGTTGTTTGTTCTG
Organism: Bacteroidota bacterium; assembly: GCA_013816895.1. Classification (GTDB taxonomy): domain Bacteria; phylum Bacteroidota; class Bacteroidia; order B-17B0; family Aurantibacillaceae; genus Aurantibacillus. The sequence continues at coordinate 45,058 of JACDDR010000009.1, read as the reverse complement.
GCCATGAGCATGGGCATTAACCGGATGTCGTTACCGGTTTTGATTGGCGCTTTTGTAGCGTATTCACTCATAAACGGAATAAGTTTCAGTCTTATATTTTCGGTTTACAAAATAGGCTCCATCGTAAATGTATTTTTAAGCACAACGGCATTGTTCGCGGTAATGGCAATTGCCGGTTACACCACAAAGACCGATCTTACCAAGCTTGGAAGTATTTTAATGATAGGCCTGATTGGAATTGTAATAGCCAGTTTAATTAATTTTTTTACGCATAGTGCCGGATTAAATTACCTGATCTCTATCCTTGGAGTAATTATTTTTACCGGTTTAACAGCTTATGACGTTCAGAAAATTAAGAATATGGGACACGAAGCACAGGGAGATGTTATGACCAAAAAGATGGGCATTATGGCGGCTCTTACCCTTTACCTGGATTTTATAAACCTGTTTTTATTCCTGTTGCGTCTTTTTGGTGGAAGAAAGGATTAACACAAATGATAATTTGAACCGGTTTTATAACCGGTTTTTTTATGCCATCACCGGTGTAATTCTTTATAATTGGCTGAAATAAAGCCATCTGCACCCTTTATTTACCGATTAAATTATTAAAAAGCCCTTTTGGATGAGTAAAAGGGAGGCGGACGAGCGCTTTTTGTTGTAAATTTATATTGTTAAAAAGCCGGTACAGTTCATTTATACAATTAAATAGAAGCATAATGAAATCTAATTTAAAGTTCCTTTGTTTCAGCGCATTAATGATTTTATCATTTTTGTCATATTCACAGGTAGACCAGATCAAACTAAATCCCGAAAAGGTTAAGAAGTTTATTCCGTACATGGAATTCAAGCATGGCGGGGTTGATTATTTTCCGGCATGGAAAGAAAACAATAAGCTTCAATACGCAAAAGAAATGTGGTACTATACCGAATCATTTTATATTAAACGAAACTATTTGAATGAAGGAATAGTTTTAAATGAAGAGATCATTGATGTTACCCGGTTTGAATCACAGAGGAAAGAAAACGAAGAGACTATTGTTACGTTACCTGGATTTAAAGATGTACTTGTTCTGATTCCAGCAAAAAATCTTATTTACAAGCCTTAACAAAAGAAGAATGAAAAATTTTTTAAATATAAGTTTAGCAGCAGCTATTGTTTTATCGGGCTTCACAAGCAAACTTAAAGGTCAGGCCGGCGTGGGTCCTGCGCCATATTGCTTCCCGCAATATTCGCAGATACCTTGTAATCAGCCAGGGCCGTCCAATTCAGCGGGTAATTTTATTAATGACTTCATTAATAGTTTTAACACTTCCGGCGGTCTTATTAATATTACCAATAACAACTCGGGATGTAACGCACAAACTTTTGCAGGCCAGGGAATCGTAAATTATTTCTACCAGGGCTGTACTAATTTTTTACAGGCTAATCCAGGCCAGGTAATTACCTGTAACATGCAATCCGGTAATATCTACAGTCAGGGTTTTGCTGTGTTTGTAGACTGGAATATGGATGGCGTATTTAACCTTACCAACGAGCGCGTTGTAACTACTATTGTACCTCCTGCCGCAACTTTTGTATCGGGCGTTTTTACAGTTCCATTGGCGACAGTAGCGGGAAATTACCGCCTTCGTGTACGTTGCGCCTATGCCACTCCCGGTACTTCTATCGATCCCTGCACTATGTTCGGGTATGGCGAAACAGAAGATTATAATCTTTTTATTAACTCGGCTCCTCCTGGTGTTATAACTGCAACTGCAACCAGTAACTCTCCTTTGTGCAGCGGAAATGCCCTTAACCTGAGTGTTGCCAGTACAGCAACCGCTCCGTTAACTTATACATGGACCGGACCAAATTCTTATTCAACAACTACACAAAATCCAACAATTGCTAATGCTCAGGCAAGTGTGAGCGGTGTATACAGCGTAGTTGTTTCGGCAGGCGCTTGTCCTATCACTAAAACAGTTAACGTAGTTGTAACCAACTACCCTACATATACAGTTACCCCACTTACAGCTACCGTTTGCCAGGGCGGTGTATTTACACCTTCTGTAATATTAGGCACCTTGCCAGGTACGCCCTGTTCAACAGTGGGCGTAGGCCCGGTTTGCGCCTCACCTCCTCAGGTGATTGTAGGTGCTGGAACAACCGCCAATTCTTCATGGCAAACTCCTTCACCTTACAACAAGTATTATTATGATCATCATCAGCAAATTATTTACCGGGCTTCAGAACTTCAGGCATCCGGCGTGCAGGCAGGTTATCTAACAAGTATTGGTTTCAATGTTCAGGCAACCAATGGTGTTACCGGTATGACCAACTTTACCATTAAAATGAAATGTACCACCAATACCACTTGCGCTACTTTTGATAATACGGGCTTAACTCAGGTTTTTCAGCAAGCATCTTTTACCCCTGTTAATGGCTGGAACACACACACATTTGCCACTCCGTATTACTGGGATGGAACTTCCAACATACTTATAGATATTTGCCGTGGTAATACACCGTGGACTTTTGTGAACTCCTCTGTATTTTTAACCAACGTTGGTTACCAGTGTACGGTATGGGGAGGCTTATTTACATCGACCGGTTCAAGTTGCGGAGGCACATCTATACAGGGTTCTGCCACAGACAGACCAAACACACGTTGGGGCAACTGTCCTTCAGTGTTGCCACAATGGTTCAATTATTTATGGACACAGGGCCCTGGAATTGCAGCACCAACTGCAACCAGCACGCCAATCACCACACAACCTATTACAGGATCAGTCGCTACTGTATTTTACAGCATTGCCGTAACCCCTACTGTAATGAATTGCCCTACTATTCAACAGTTAACAGTAACAGTTGTTAATCCTCTTTCACCTACTATCACGCCGCTTAGTCCGATGTGTAATACCTTCCCGACTGTTGCTATTGCAGCTGTACCGGGCGGCGGAACCTGGACCACAAACGGCGCGATAAGCGCAGGCGGAATTGTAACGCCGGCACTCGCCTCTATCGGAACAAGCACGGTGCTTTATGCCGTAGGTATTGGTTCCTGTATTGCAACCAACACAGCCAACATCAGCGTTTCACAATTTAATACCGCTGCGTTTTCTGCTTCGGTTTCACCAATGTGTGTAACCAGCCCAATAGTCAATCTTAATAGTATTGTTCAAAGTACTGTGGCCGGGGTTTGGAGTGGGACAAACGTTTCAGGTACTTATAGTTTTAATCCATCCGGCCTTGCGACAAATACATATGCGCTCTTATATAACACTTCATCCACTCCGGTGGCTTCGGTTTGCCCTGCTTCTAACACAATGGTTATATCGGTATTAAACCCGCCGCAGCCAGTTATCAATCCCATCGGCCCATATTGTAATACTGCAGGAAACGTTCAGGTGGTGGTAAACCCAACAACAGGAACATGGACGCCGGTAAGTTACCAAAGTGCCTCAGGGGTTTTTAGCCCGTCAATGGCCGCTATTGGAAGCAACACGGTGCAGTACGTTATAGGAACATTTACGTGTAATACTCAGGCTACATCTACAATTAATGTGGAAGCCTTTGTTCCTGCAACTATTACCGGAAGCATTACCGATAAATGTAACACAGCTTCGCCTGTTAACCTTACGCCTTTAACTGCCAATAACCTCGGAACATGGTCAGGACCAGGCGTTGGCGGAACTAACTTTAATCCCGCAACTTCAGGTGTAGGTATTTTAACCCTCACTTACAGCACCAACTCTGCTCCCGTTGGCTTATGCCCAGATCAGTCAACCCTCTCGGTGCATGTATTTTCTCTGGCCACTCCGGTTCTTTCCAATCTTGGTCCGTTTTGTAACATGAATGGCAATGTGCAGATTCCGGTTAGTCCTATCGGCGGAACGTTCTTTGGTATTAATACCAATGCTATCAGTCAGCTCGGGGTTTTTGCTCCAACTCAGGCAAATATCGGTGCCAATGTGATTAACTACAGTATTACCTCAGGGCCCTGTATCGCCATCGCACAAACCACTATTTCTGTAGAAGCATTTGTGTCGGCAGACTTTTCAAAATATACAGGACCATTTTGCCGTAACGATGCACCGGTGAATCTGAATTCAATTGCGATTAATCCGGGTGGATTCTGGGCTGGACCAGGTGTGACCGGAAGTATGTTCTCGCCTGCCAATGCAAACGTCGGAAATGGAAATATTGTTATTTATTTTACCAATTCAGTGCCTACTCTAAGTCTTTGTCCTGATACCTCTGCCATTCGTATTCAGGTAAATGATATTCCAAGCGTAAACATTGTAAGCAACACGCAAAAAGGATGTTTGCCGTTCGAAGTAATATTTAATACTCCGAGTACCAACTCCGGAACAGGTGAATGGAATTTTGGTGATGGTTCACAAAGCGTAACCGGCCTAAATGTTACTCACCAGTTTACAACACCAGGTTCTTATACTGTAAGTTTAAGTTACCAGGATGATATTGGTTGCAGTACAACCGCGTATCTGCAAGCACCAATAAACGCTTATGAGACACCGCGTGCCAACTTTGATTTTAGTCCTGATGATATTACTATTGCAGCGCCTGATGTTCAATTTAATAACCTGAGTACTGTGCTGGGAAATAATACTTACCAGTGGCAGATAGGAAATATGTATCAGTTGAATGAGGTTAATCCTAAGGTTACTTTCCCTAAAGCTGGAGATTACAACGTTATTTTAACTGCTACTACTGTGAACGGCTGTAAAGATGAAATAAGCAAAGTGGTGAGTGTGAAAAATGATTATGGAGTTTATATTCCATCCTCGTTTACGCCAAATTTCGATGGATTGAACGATGTGTTCAAGCCTGTGTTCTCTCCTTACGGACTGGATCTGAAAGTTTATGACCTGGAAGTGTTTGACCGCTGGGGCCATTCTTTATTCCACACAAAAGATTTCATGACCGGGTGGGATGGAACAGTTAAAGGTTCAGCGGATGGAATTAAAGAAGACAATTACATTTACAAGATCAAGTACAAAGACGTGGATGGTAAGATCCACAATAAAACCGGACACGTTACACTCATGAAATAACTCAAATAAAAAAACCGCTTTAACGAGCGGTTTTTTTTATTTAAAAACTATTTTGGTTTAAAAATTGGCGTTTGTTTATCCGGATCCGGTTTTTCTGCCTTATCGTTTTTGTTCTTTTCGTTGGTTATATCAATTGCTTCAAGGGTAATCCATTTATCTTTTTTTAATTCAAGGGCGTCGAAACTCCCATCGGGCCCGTAATACTGATACTGGTTTTCAAGCACGGTGCCAGCGTCTTTAGGAGCGAGGTGACTGTAAATAATTTGATTTCTTTTTTCATTATAACGCAGGCTCATACTCACTTCGCTGCTGTATTCAAACATCAGGCGTTTTGGATTTTTTCTCGGGAATTTAAAAACGTCCTTTCCAAAAACCGCAGTTCCATCGGGCTTAAAATAAAGCACGTCAACAAATTTTTTTTTAGTGAGGTTATCGTTCAAATCGTATCCAAGCAGCGTGTAAAAGCCATCACACTCTATCAGAGAATAATACAACATGCCAAACCATTTAGCCGGCGATCCGATATAATTTTCGGGATTTTTTATAGTGCCTGAATTATCCAGTAACTTAAAATATTCGTAAGCCTGAATGGTTTCGTGTTTAAACCAGCCTTTTTTAATGCGCTTGCTGTTGTTTACGAGAAGATATCCAAAGTAGGCGTGAGTGCCATCGTCTTTAGGAACATTCCATGTAATAAGTTTAAACTTATTGTCCTTTGGTGTAAGAATGGAAACATCATTCCGCAGGCTATCAAAAGGGTATTCAAGAATTTTACTATCCGAAACAATTCCATCCCAGGCAGCAATTAATTCTTTATTGGCCGCCATGCGATCCGCCCCTTTCTTGCTGTAAAAAGTTTCTTTCTGAAGCGCTCTCAGTTGTTTTTCAGTGTCGCGGAACACCCGCATTGCCGAATCTGTTTTTTGTGAATAAACAAAATGCGAAAAACTCAACAAAAAAATAAATACAACAGGTTTAAACATTAATTTTATAATACTAAAACACGACTAAGATACAAATAACGGGAATGATTATGATAGCAAGGTGGACGAGGTTATTACTAAGCTATTGTTTATTGGCAATTTTTATCTTTTCAGCGTTTAATTACCAAACACTTATTTACCTTCTTTACCAGGGCAAAGGGCAATTCAACATTCTTACTCATACAGAAAGTATAGAGGAGTTTTGCAGGCGTGCGGCTCCAGACATTCAGGCAAAACTGAGAATAATTCAACAGGTAAAAAAATATTCGGTCGACAGTCTCGGTTATAGGGCCACCAATAATTTTACTTCTGTTTATGATCAAAAAAATATTCCGGTCTTGTGGGTGCTTACAGTTAGCGAGCCCTATCGCCTTAAAGCCTATGAGTGGAAGTTTCCGGTAGTGGGCACTGTAAGTTATAAAGGTTATTTTAAAAAGGAATTTGCTGTACAGGCCGGATATTATTTTAAAGCGAAGGGCTATGATGTGGATGTAAGGAGTGTTTCGGCCTGGAGTACGCTCGGATGGTTCAGTGATCCCATTCTTAGCAATACACTTAACCGGGATAAAGGCAGCCTGTGTGATCTTTTCTTTCATGAATTATTTCACGCTACGTATTATGCAAAAGGTTCTGTTGATCTTAATGAAAACCTTGCCAGTTTTATTGCGAGAAAAGCCACCCTTCAATTTCTTTCAAAAGATACTCTGGCATTGAAGGAATATTTAAATGACTATAAAGATAATTTGGTATACAGGCAATTTATGTTGCGTCAGACTGAATGGCTCACGCGAAAATATAAACTAATTGGAAATGATCCCATGCGCTTGGTTTTGAAATTGAAATTCATTCAGCAGATCACAGATAGTTTAAAGTATCTGAAAGGAGCTGAGGAAACCAAATTTGCAGCGCGGAAAAAGAACATGATGCGCTCTCAAAACGCTTATTTTATTGATTTTGAACAGTACGATAGCATGCAGGACAGTCTGGAAGATGTTTTTAACAAAATTTACGAGGGCAACCTTAAAAAAATGGTACAACATTTGAAAGAGAAGGCAGGCAATTATTAAATTTGGTAAATAATCCCTCTTATGAAGAAATACATATACATTGTTGGTTTCGCGCTTTTTACGTTCTTTTCTCAGGCTCAGTCGGGTTACGATATCAAAGTAAATTTTAAGGGAAGCAAGGATACTGTTATGTATCTGGTAAAATATATCTGGGATCAAAAATACGTGGCGGATACCTGTAAAAAAGTAAAAAACGGCGTTGCGGAATTTAAAGGGAAAAAGGATTTGGATAAAGGTGTGTATGTTTTAGTAAGTCAGGCAATGACAACTTATTTTGATTTCCTGATAAATGAAACACAAAAATTTTCGATCAGTGCCGATGTTGCTGATTTTGGGGGAACTTTGAAATTTACCGGTAACAAAGAAAACGAGTTGTTCTTTAATTATCTTAAACTGATCAATACAAAAAATCAGGAATTCGCCAAGGTTTCTGCGCAAACCAAAGGCATGAATAAAGCCGACAGTATAAAATTTATGGCAGAGAAGTCAATTGCCTTTAGCAAAGAAGCAAGGCAGGCCGATCAGGATTTTCTGACTAAAAACAAAGGAACTTTTCTTGGCGATTTTGTAAATCTGCGTATCGAGAAAGAAGATCTGAATCCACCGAAAGCTAAAAACGGAAGGCCTGACAGCGTGTACCAGTATTATTATTACAAGAATCATTATTTTGATGGAATAGATTTTAAAGATGAGCGGATCATTCGTACGCCTTATTTTGAAACCAAGGTGAAGCGTTATTTTGAATCAGTTATCGTTCAGCATCCCGACACAATGATTGCGGAACTGGACAAACTTTTCGCCCGTTGCACAGAAGGAAACCTGGTGTATAATTTACTTCTTGGCCATTTTACCTACAAGGCAGAAACCAATAAAAATATGCTTTTTGATAAGGACGGAAATTCCCTTACCTACGAAAAAGTATTTGTTCACCTCGCCGATAAATACATTGTGAGCGGAAAGGCGAAAGCAGTTTATTCGGATGAAACCGTTAAAATTATAAAAGACAGAACCGACATTATCCGCAACCTCTTACCGGGTGCTACTGTGGCGGAGTTATACATGATTGATACCATTCACGGAAAGCAGGTGATGAAAATGGGCTTTGATACCTGTAAATCCAGCATAACACTCAGCAACCTTTACTACAAGAAAGAAGCACAGTTAAAGCCGTTATACAAAACATTATCCAGCGTAACAGCAAAATACACCGTGCTGGTGTTCTGGGCGTCAGACTGCGGGCATTGCATGACGGATATTCCGAAACTTAAGGAAAACCTTGATAAAATAAAAGGCAAGATCGATTATAAAGTATTTGCGGTTCAAACGAAAGATGAATATGAAGCGTGGCGAAAATTTATTATTGATAAAAAGCTTGATTTTATTAATGTGTTTGATCCCATGCATTTAAATAATATTAAGGATCGTTTTGATATTAATTCTACCCCGGTGATTTACATCCTGGATAAAAATAAGAAGATCAAAGCAAAAAAGATAAGCCATGAGCAGGTAGTAGAGTTGCTTGAACTATTTGAAAAAATGGATAAAGAACAAAACAAATAATTATATTTATAGCTATTGAAGTTGTTATTCGCTCATTAATTAAACACCTATTATGAAAAAATTTCTCCCTTTCTTTTTGATTTTATCTTCCTTCGTACTTTCCCTCAGGGCGCAGAATGCGCATGATATTAAAATTAATTTTAAAGGCAACAAAGATACATGCATGTACCTGGTAAAGTATACCTGGGATCAGCAGTACATTGTGGATACCTGCAAAAAAATAAAAAACGGGCTCGTTGAATTTAAGGGAAAGCGTAATCTGGACAAAGGTGTGTACACGCTGGTAAGTCAGGGGAAGGCAATCTACTTTGATTTCTTTGTGAATGAAAGTCAGAAGTTTTCCATTCAAACTGATTTTTCTGACGTGGTTAACAGCCTGAAGTCGCCGGAGAATAAAGAGAATGAGAATTTTTTCGCTTATATAAAATTTATTACCAATAAAAACCAGGAGTTTGGCAAGATACGTGAGCAGGCAAAAGGAAAAAGCAAAGCTGATAGCATAAAATTCGTTACTGAAAAATTTAAAGTACTTAATGAAGAGGTAAAGAAATTTGACAGCGATTTCATGCAAAAAGTAAAAGGGACATTTGTATATGATGTATTAAACCTGAAAACCGAAAAGGAAGCGGTTAACGTTCCGAAGGCCAGCAACGGCAGGCCAGACAGCGTGTACCAGTACTATTACTATAAGGGCCATTATTTTGATGGCATTGATTTTAAAGATGACCGTATTATCCGTACGCCCTTTTTTGACGATCGTTTGAAAAAATATTTTGAAACTGTTATCGTTCAACATCCCGACACGGTGATTAACGAAATTGATAAATTAATATCCAGGTGCGCAAAAGACAGTCTTATTTACAATACCCTTGTTGTTTACTTTACTTTTAAATACGAGCAAAGCAAGATCATGGGCTTTGATAAAGTATTTGTTCACATGGCCGATAAATACATCATCAGCGGCGCTTCAAAAAAATTAGGGTATACTGAGGAAACAATAAGTAAAATAAAGGAGAGGGTGGATATATTAAGAAACCTTTTGCTCGACGCGAAAGTTTCTGAACTATACATGATTGACACTACCTACGGCAAGCAGGTAATGAAAATGGGATTTGATACCTGTAAAACCAGTAAATCAGTTACAAACCTCTATTATAAAAATCTTGAAAAGCTGACACCGATGTTCAGAACCCTTTACCAGGTAAATGCCAAATATACTGTGCTGGTGTTCTGGGCTTCTGATTGCGGACATTGCCAGACGGAGATTCCGAAATTACAGGATAATCTGAAGGAATTAAAAGGAAAAATTGACTATAAAGTTTTTTCGGTACAAACAAAAGATGATTTTGAAGCGTGGCGAAAGTTTATTATTGAAAAGAAACTGGACTTCATTAATGTGTTTGATCCGGTACATCTGAATAACCTTAAAGAACGTTTTGATATTTATTCTACCCCGGTGATTTATATTCTTGACAAGGATAAAAAAATCAAAGCAAAACGGTTAAGCGCCGACCAGGTGATAGACATGCTTAAGATGCTTGACGCGATTGATAAGAAGAACAACAAATAATTAAAAGCCGGGTTACGTCTGTTGCCTCTTGCTGTCCTGCCGTCTTGTTTCCTTTGGTCTTGTTTCTTATTTCTCCTTCTTCAATAATTTAATATCTGAAATCAACTTTGTAATAGCAGCATTATCGGTACCATCATACATTCCGCGAATGCGGCCCTGAGTATCAATCAGTAAAAAAAGTTCGCTGTGCAAAAAACCCTCATCGCTTCCATCATCTTCCAAAGCGTTTACCAGATAACTGTTTTTTGCCAGATCGTATATTTGTTTTTTATTTCCGGTTAAAAAATGCCATTTGTTTTTTTTCGCGTGGTACGTTTCGCCGTAATTTTTTAGAACTTCTACGGTGTCGTGCATAGGGTTCACACTATGAGAAAGTATCAGAAATGAATCGTCGGCTTCAAATGCTTTTTGTACGCCTAACAGATTCTTGCTCATTACAGGGCAGATGCTCTGGCAGGTAGCAAAAAAGAAATCTGCGACATAAATTTTATTTTTTACCGTTTCGTTTGAAACAGTTTCGCCAAACTGATTGGTTAATTGAAAATTTCCGACAGTGTGATAAACCGTGTCTTTTCCATTCAGTTTTTTATCGCCAAAAATCGGTAACACAAATCCCGGCGCTTTAGGCATGCAGGCTCCGAGAAATAAGGACAGAGCAGTAATTTTAAGAATTGCTTTTAACTTCATTGTCGTTGATGAGTTTTTGTTTTTCTTCTTTTAAGCGGAGATGTTTGTATTCATCTATCAGTCGTTTGATCTCGGCAACAAAACGTCCGTCGTAATAGCCCCTGATATTTCGTTTACTGTCTACCAGCACAAAAAAACTATAATCAATGTGAATGGGCTTTCCGGTAAAATACACATGATTAATGCTGTCGAAATTGTTCTTTGGAAGACTCAAAAAATGAACATTCGGATTATCGGTAAACTTCTGTAAAGTGGAGGTAATTGAGCTGAGGCTATCACTTTGCTCTGATATTAAAAAAACAGGGATATGACCAATTTTTTCTTTTTTGTAATTAAGATACTCCCAAAGTCCTGCCACGCGGTACGATTCGTTTACATATCTGTTCTTAATAAACATGATGGCATACAAGGGATAAGCAGCGGAATCAATGGTAAAAGAGGCAGGCGCAGGTTTAAACGTGGAGGTTTGAAGAAATAAATCATCAGGCACCCTGTAATAAATAGTGTCGTTAGCCGCTATTATTTTTTTTGGACCGTAAAAGTGAAGTTTGTAAGAGTTAATGGTGCTGGTTTCAAGAATAACCCACATTAACGAGGGAATAAGAATGATTAAAAGCAACAACCATTTTTTGTTTTTCATGCGGCACAAAGATACACTGAATAAAATAAAAAACCCCGGAAAAATTATTTCCCGGGGCCCTTAAAAATAAATTTTAATATTATTCAACTATCAAACGGCGCGCAGATGATCTGTCGCCCAACGTAGTCTTAACAATATAGATGCCGCTGCTTAAGCCTGACAAAGAAACCTGTTCTGTAATCACAGAAGCATTTCCTAATTGAATGGTTTTGACAATCTGTCCAAGACTATTATAAATTTCGATTGTGCCATTTGCATGTGTTGCATTGCTCAGGTTTACATAAAATGATTCTTTCGCAGGATTAGGGAAGATCTGAAAAGTAGCGTCAAAATTCTTATCATTTAAGCCTGTGATTACAGCGTTGTTTACTGTGATGTCTGCTGAAGTGCTAACGGTTGGGCCTCCAAAAGAAGTTAAGGTTTGTTTTTGGTACGACACAGTTAGTATAGGAAACTTTTGCGTTGAATGATAGTAGTTGTAATCTGTTCCAGTAATTGTGCCTGTAATAAAGCCTGCGTTTAACGTAACTGTGTTAGCCGCTTTAACTTGAAGGATGTTCGTAAACTGGGTTCCACCCGGAAGAGTGATGGTTCCGGATCCGGATCCTGTTACGGTAACAGTTCCGTCAGCAGTACCTGTTACAGGATTGGTAAGGCTTCCTGAATAAAGATCGGTATTGGTATACCCGAAATTAATTGGCCAAACAGCCTGAACGGCAGAGTTGGTGAAATTAACGGAAATATTCGGTGAGCTGAATCCTAATAATTCGAATGTTGTGGCTGTTGATTTAAAGAAGTTGTATGAGCTCGCTCCCTGATCTTCAACTACAGTTGTTCCCGGATATGCTGTTGCAGAAGGTACTGAGCCCGGAGGAGTGAAGGTGGAGGCCGTTACAATTGTGTTTTGAGTGCACGATCCAAAGTTCCACGACATACCTGCGCCGGTGTTTTTCGGAATAACTCCGCTGGAATCATATCCTTTGTAAATGTTGGTGTTACCGGTCACAG
>JACDDR010000009.1:0-32478 GCA_013816895.1 Bacteroidota bacterium | reverse complement strand
AGCGATAACTGTGCATTAGCTGTTTGGCCAATGAACAATGAACTTAGAAGTGTAATGTAGATTTTTTTCATAGATTTTATTTTTACGTGTTGTTTTTATTCTTTAATAATTTTTTTTCTTAATGTTCCTTTTTCAGTTTTTATTTCAAGAAAATAAATACTGGGCGCAAAATCGCTCATGTTAATAGTGCTTTCAAACGAATTTTTATATACGCTCTGGCCAAGCTGATTGTAAATTTCAATACTGTTGGGTTTGTTCGCAGATTCGATAGATAAATTTAAGACGTTCTTACAAGGGTTAGGAAAGATGGTGAAAGAGTCGTCAATACTTTGTGTATTTAAACCGCTAACTACGGCACTGTTAACTCTGATAGATGCAGAGGAACTAACCGTTGGGCCAGCGATAGAACTCAGGTTTTGTTTTTGGTAAGAAACTGTTATGAGTTCAAATTTCTGACTGCTGTGGTAATAATTATAATCGGTAGACGTAATTGTTCCGGTAATCGTTCCGAATCCGGATCCTGATGTCAGGGTTGTTGTATTCAATACTTTAATCTGCAATACATTCGTTAATATTTGTCCGCCAGGAAGTGTTAATGTTCCTGTTCCCGAACCCACGGTATTAATGGTACCGTTTAATGCTCCGGTTACGGGCTGTGTAACATTTCCTGCATAGGTATCGGTATTTGAGTAACCGAAGCCAATCGGCCATACAGCACCCACTGCCGAATTTGTAAAGGTCAGAGTAAAATTCGGCGAATCTAATCCTAATGATTCAAAAGATGTAGTGGGACTTGCCGCTGATTTATAAAAAACATACGAGCTGTTTCCCTGGTCCTCTACAATCGTAGTTCCGGGATAAGCGGTTGCAGAAGGAACAGACGCAGGAAGAACATAAGTAGATGAACTGACTGCAGTATTTTGAGTAATCGAAGAAAAATTCCAGTTCATGTTCGCGCCAGTCCCTTTTGGAACAACCCCGCTTGAATCGAAACGTTTAAAAGATTTGGTGTCGCCGGCAACAGGCTCATTAGCCGCTTTAGTTAACACAAGTGATTGTGAATGATTTTGGAAAGATAAAAGCAACAAAATTGCAGGTAGAAGTTTTTTCATACATTTAAATTAAGTACTAAAAATAGCGAATTTTAACGGGTTCGCAAAATTTCAAATAAGGACTCGGTATTAACTGCCATAAGGCGTTATTCTTCAATAACAGAAACGTGTTGAAAGCTTAATGGATGAATGTTTTCTTTTAACGCCTTCATTAACGAATCGCCAAATCGGATATAAACACCTGAAAAATTGTCAAAACGTTCCTGCGGAATTTTATTAGGAAATAATTTTTCTTTAACTGCCTTTAACTGGTTAATTTCAGTTTCCGATTTTTGTTTTAAGGCACGATTGGCTTTCCCAACGATCGTGTCCAGACCATTCAACACTTTTTGATGTTCAGCATTAACAGCGCCTGTTAATGTTTTATCAACCCCTTCAATTTTTTCAGCAATGCTTTTGTAAAGATTTAGTACGCTTTCCTTTTGCGTGTCCAGCTCGAAAAGAATATCTGATTTAACCTGGAACAAACGTATTAGTTCCTGTTCGTCTTTGGCAAGGTCACTAATTTCAAAACCAAGTTTATCTATTTTTGATTTAACGTTTTTTTCTATAATCGTTACAAAAGTTCTGGGAACAAGTACCGGAAATATAACGTTAAACTCTACAAACATATCCTTGTATTCAAGCCAGTACGCTAATTCTCCCGGCCCTCCCACGTAAGCAATGTTCGGAAGAATTGTCTGCTGGTAAAGTGGACGAAGCACAACATTCGGACTTATTTTTTCTGATTCGTTTTCTATAAGTTTGTGCAACTCTTCAGCCGTAAAAGTTTTATCTGTTCCAACAACTTTAAAAACTTCACCTTCTTTTTCCACTCTTGCCCTGAGTTCCGGCTCAATATAAAAACAGTTGATGGGTCTTGGATTAACCTGAGCTTCGTATCCTTTTTCCTTTAACTGTTCTATGCTGCAGTTAACTTTTTCAAAAGCAATGTTATCGAAAATATCTTTTTTAAAGTGCTTTTTGAATTGAGATTTGAATAACTTATCATTTCCATCAACCGTTACAAGGCCATAAGATCCGAACAATGTATTGACCAGAAAACGTGTAGCAGCGGCTAGCGTGGAATGTTTTAAATAGGCGTTTTCAAAAAGTTCTGTAAGGAAATGGCCATTGTCAGAATTTCCAAAAATTTCTTTAGCTGCTACGAATGCGGTTTCCAGTTCTTTTGTTTTAAAATTGCCAACAGCGCCTTTCTGAGCGCTTTCCCAGGTAACAGTTTTACCGAATGCGTTAAAGTGATTAATCTCTTCAAAGTCATGATCTTCGGTGGCAGCCCAGTAAACAGGAATAAATTTTTTTCCGGGAAACAAAGTATTTAGTTCCTCAGCAAGATTTATAGCCGAAAAAATTTTATAAATCACATAAAGCGGACCGGTAAACAAACAGAGCTGATGACCGGTGGTAACCGTATAGGAAGTATTTGTTTTTAATAACTCAATATTTTTTCTTGTAGCATCAGATGTATTTTCTACAGAAGAAGATTGCAAAGAAAGAATGGAAAATAATTCTTCCCGGTTTAAAGAATAATTATTGCTTTCAAAAAAATCATTAAATCCCTTTTTATCCGGGTAATGATCGTAAAACGGTTTTAGACTTTCATTTCCGGTAATATAGTCGGCAATAATTTTATGTAAAACTCCGGCTTCCTGTAAAGGAGTATTTTTTATGGCAAACATTTTACAGCTTACTTCCGAATGCCAGATCTCCGGCGTCGCCAAGGCCTGGTACAATGTAAGCGTGCGCGGTAAGTTCCTCGTCAATAGCGCCGCACCACACGGTATAATTTGCATCGGGCATCTGCGTTTTCAAATGCGTAAGTCCGGCCTTGCTGGCAATAGCGGTTACAATGTGCGTATGCGAAGGTTTCCCTTTGGCAAGAAGGGCTTTGTAAGTTAGTACCATTGACGCGCCGGTGGCAAGCATCGGATCACAAAGTATCAGTGTTTTATTTGTAAGATCAGGACACGCAATATATTCAAGTGCTATTTCAAAAGTATTGTCTCTATGATGCCGGCGATAGGCACTTACAAAAGCGTTTTGCGCAGCGTCGAAATAATTGAGAATTCCTAAATGTAAAGGAAGACCGGCCCTTAGAATAGTGGCAATAACTGGTTGCTGCACCAGGGTTGAAGAATCAGCTTCGCCAAGCGGTGTAGTTGTTTTTACGGTTTCGTACTGAAGTGTTTTACTGATCTCATATGCAAACACTTCACCCATCCGCTCCATGTTTCGCCTGAAACGCATGCTGTCTTTTTGAATATGAATATCGCGGATCTCGGAAAGAAACTGGTTAAAAATAGAATTGTGCTGCGCTAAATTGTGGGTCATAAAAGTTATTTGGTTAATGCGATAGTTAAATTAATTTCAGATTGATAGGATACTTTATCCAGTATTTCTACCGGCTGCTGGTAGTCTTTAAAGCCTGGTGATTCAACCAATACAGTGTATTTACCCGGTGGCAAAATAATAATGATCCTTCCTGTAGCGGGGTTAGGAATATAGGTGCCTACAATCTCATTGCTGATGTTATCGTTAACGGTAATAAAAGAATTCCTGTAATCAACCGCAGAAGTGTCTTTACTTTTTAAGGCTCCGATCAGAACGGTATAATCCACTTCCACATCGTTAAAAGAAACACGGTAAATATCATAATCTCCCAAACCGCCACCGCGAAGGGAAGCCACGTATCCATAACGTCCGTTCTTTGAAATTCGGAAGT
This sequence comes from Bacteroidota bacterium, assembly GCA_013816895.1. Lineage (GTDB taxonomy): Bacteria > Bacteroidota > Bacteroidia > B-17B0 > Aurantibacillaceae > Aurantibacillus. Next base: position 28,644 of record JACDDR010000009.1, on the reverse strand, counting down.
TAAGGTCATCGTAGGACGTGTTGATAGGATAACCGATATTTTTTACATTTCCATATTCTTTCTTTCCTTCATTAAGAGTTGCTTTAAAAATATCATAACCACCCATGCTGGTATGGCCTTTGCTGCTGAAGTATAAGGTTTTGCCGTCAGGAGAGAGATTCGGAAAATCTTCATCCAGTGCCGTGTTAATTTCCTTACCCATATTTTTTGCCTCGCTCCATTTACCGTTCGGAAGTTTAGTACACACATACAGATCTGTTCCGCCCAAACCGCCTTTACGATTACTGGCAAAATAAATCATGGTTCCTTCAGAATTAATGGTGGCCGCTATTACATCGCCACTTCCATTAATGGTGGCAGGTAATTCTTCAAGTTTTGAAAACTCACCGTTTGCCAGCACTTCCGATTTGTATAATTTGCTTTCTCCTCTCAGGTTGTGTTTATTGATCAGAATTAAGTTTCCTTTCGCATTCATTCCAATTATTTCATTGCCCGAATTTCCTTTGCATATCGGCTCACCAACAACCGCACTTTCACTGTACTGGCCGTTAATTACTTTTGAGACATGTATTGTGTTGAGGTATTGACCATTGTCGAGCTTTGTGGCTTCTTTATCCAGAGGACGTCTTGTGTTATAAATGAGGTAAGATTCATTTTCAGTAACAAAGGGATAGTAATCGGCAAACGGAGAATTAATGTTTTTTCCTAAATTCTGAAAGATGACATCTACCGGGAATTTTATTAATTCTTTCGCGTTAATGCAGTGCTGAATTTCCTGGTCAACAGTTTTTAAATTGTCTTCCGAACCTTTGGCATTGGTTTTAAATTTTTCAAATGAAGCGATAGCGTCATCAAAACGATTTGCGTATTGATAGGCGCGTCCGAGAAGATAATCGGCGTTCGGATTGTGTTTTTCCAAACGGGTGACAATTTCAAGATAGGGTACAGCTTTTGATTTATTGATATTACTGTTCAGGTAACATACGGCAGTGTTGTAGTTTACACTTTCATTTTTAGATTCGAGTTTTACCAACTGGAGATAATCCTCCAGGGCATCTTCATAATTTTCAACTTTTAGTTTTAATTCGGCAGATGCTGTAAGCGCTTTAATATCTTTTTTATCCTGGGCGTTCGCGTGCAGGATAAAAAAACTTAAAAGCAGGCTCAGGTATAGTTTTGTTTTCATTTTTTCAGGAAATCGAAGATAACAAAAAGTAATTAATTTCAACACTTTTCGATAATCACAGCGTAGCCTTGTCCTACACCAATGCACATGGTAACCAGAGAGTATTTTTTATTGTGAAGCTGAAGGTCAATAGCCGCCGAATTAAGAAGGCGAGTTCCGCTCATGCCCAGGGGGTGACCAAGCGCGATCGCCCCCCCGTTGATGTTAAGGCGCGGATCATTATCCTGCAAGCCCCACGCGCGTGTACAGGCAAGGCTCTGTGCGGCGAAAGCTTCGTTCAGTTCAATCAGATCAATATCCTTAAATGTGAGACCGGCCCTTTTTAAAGCCTTGTTTGCAGCTTCAACCGGGCCTATGCCCATGATTCTCGGTTCAACACCCGCCGCACCCATAGACACAATACGCGCCATTGGGTTTAAATTATTTTTCTTAAGTCCTTCTTCGCCCGCAATTAATAGAGCTGCTGCGCCGTCATTTAATCCGCTGGCGTTTCCGGCAGTAACAGTACCTTCTTTTTTAAAGGAAGGCTTTAGATTCGCTAAACCTTCTAAGGTTGTATTGGCTTTTGAAAATTCATCGTTCGAAAAAATCAAGGGTTCGCCTTTTTTTTGAGGGATGGGAAGCGCTACGATTTCTTTTTCAAAACGTTTGTCCTGTTTGGCTTTGGCGGCTTTTTGTTGGCTCCAAAGGGCAAATTTGTCCTGGTCTTCGCGGTTCACGGAATATTTTTCCGCCACATTTTCCGCGGTTTCTCCCATTGCATCAACTCCAAAAACTTCTTTCATTTTCGGGTTTATAAAGCGCCAGCCAAAGCTACTGTCGTACATCTGCTGATCGCGCCCGAATGCGCTTGAAGCTTTACTCAGTACCCAGGGACCGCGCGTCATGTTTTCAACGCCCGCGGCTATCATCAGATCTTCATCTCCAACTTGTATGGCTCTCGCCGCGTCAATAGCAGCACTCAGGCCGCTTGCACAAAGGCGGTTAACGGTTTGCCCGGGTACTGTAACCGGTAATCCCGCCAGCAAAGAGGCCATGCGCGCCACATTGCGGTTATCCTCGCCGGCCTGGTTGGCGCAACCCATAATTACATCTCCCACCATTGTAAAATCAACGCTAGGATTTTTCTTCACCAGTTCTTTTAAAACAAAAGCAGCCAGGTCATCTGTTCGTACCGAAGACAAAGTGCCGCCAAAATTTCCAATGGCCGTTCTTAAACCGTTTACTATATATGCCTGTTTCATCTGTAGATAATTTGTTTTTTTTCAAAGACCAAAAATCAAAAACCCTGTATTTCATGTAAAAATACAGGGTTTAATCAAGTAATAAAAGACTTTAAGAATTATTCTGGTTTGTATTCTGTTTTGTGAGTATCGTTGCCTTTATACACATCATCGTCATCGTCCTCTTTTTCATTAAGTTCGTAATGTTTTTCCTTTTCAAGGTTTACATTGATAACGACCGGCGGAGCTGATGGCTGCGAAACCCAAACAACCCCGTTCCAATATACATAATGATTTCTCCAGTTATCCCAGTAAAGATTGTGTTTAGGGAAAAACACCCAGCGGCGGTTGTATCCAAAAGTGGGCCTCCATACCGGGTGAAACACGATCACCTTTTTAGGACGGTACATGCTTCGTTTAACTAATACAACTTTGTTATGATGGTAACCACGACCGCCTCCGTGACCGTGACCACGGCCTTTTTGGGCAAAACCGGTAAGGCTAAGCAAAAAGCTTAATGCGAATATTATTTTTAGTGTTCTCATGTTCTTTTTTTTTGTTTGACGCTTGATTTTCTCAAAGGTTTAATCCCAGTTTCCGGATGTTTTGTAAACAATGCCTTTGAACAGCGCCACAATTTTTTCAGGATCGTTACTAAGGTAAAGGTTTATTTTATAATGCCCTAGCCTTTCAGTTTGAGTTTCACACATAGCTTCCGCAATTATTTCGTCGTGTTCTTTTAAACTGGTAATGTGAGAAATGGAAGTTTCAATGCTTACGCTTTTTCTGCCCTGCGAGTTGGAAGAAAAAGCCAGCGCGCTGTCGGCCACTGAATACGTAAATCCCCCATGAGCAATGCCAAAGCCATTCAGCATTTCTTTTTTTACGGTAGCCTTTAAGCGGCAATACCCGCTTTTTATTTCAAGCACTGTAATCCCAAGCCATTGACTAAAATAGTCTTTCGACATCATGGTATTTACAATTTCTTCCGGTGTCATTATTTTTTTGGTTTCCATGGGATCTCCTGCGCCTTATATTCCGCAGTGAGCCAACGCGAGAGCATGAATAAATAATCTGAAAGCCGGTTAAGGTATTTAAAGTGAATATCCTCTACTTTTTCATTTTCAGCAAGGCGAAGTACGGCTCTTTCGGCCCTGCGACAGACACAGCGCGCGATATGGCAATACGAAACATGCACATGGCCTCCGGGTAAAACAAATGATTTCATTTCAGGGACTATTTCATCCATCTGATCAATGGCTTTTTCAAGCAATAAAATATCTTCTTCGGCAAGCGGTGGCAACTCCATTTTATTTTTTACGGGGTCAGCGGCAAGGTGCGAACCGATAGTAAACAACCGGTCCTGGATGGAGATGAGCAGCTCAGCAGTTGGTTTGTTTTCTATTACATCCCTGAGAAGACCGATGTGCGAATTCAGCTCGTCCACCGTTCCATACGCTTCAATCCGTATATGATGTTTAGGAAGCCGGGTGCCGCCGATCAAAGAGGTAAGGCCTTTGTCGCCTGTTTTGGTGTATATTTTAAATGCCATGATAAGCTTGTTAACTCTAAGATACGTGAAAAAAAGCGCGCGGAAAATTAAAACGTCAAACTCATGTTCACATTCGGCATAACAGGAAGCTGGTTGATGCGCTTAAAGGTAAACCGGTCTACGTAAAATATATTCTTGCGATTATAAACATTTGTTGCACCGCCGCTGATTTCAAGTACGGTGCGTTCGCTCCAGTTGTACTTGTATCTTATTCTAATGTCCATCCGGTGGTATTGCGGTAACCTGCCGGCATTAAGGGTAGAGGGGATGTATCCGACATTGGTTCCGTTAGCGGTGTTAAAGTTATAGTTAATATTTCCCTGTGGGTTCAGCGTATTGATAAAACCTTGCGTTTGTGTGAACGGGAAGCCTGATCCGTAATTCCAGCGGGCATTAACCTCCCAATTCTTTTTCTTGCCAAAGCTATAAGAGGTAACAAGATTAATGTTATGTCTTCTGTCATAATTGGGTGGATAATTCAGCACGGTTCCGGTATTGTTATTTCCTACCCAACGATCGTTTTTGGTCAAAGAATAAACTGCCCAGAAATAAAAGCGTTTGCGGTCATACTTCAATACAACATCAAAACCACGGGCGCGACCCTGCTCAATTACAAAATTCTTTTTAAGCACATCGGGTTCATTGGTATTCTGAACATTGTCCTCAAAAACCTTATCGCGGTTGGTATTTATTACCTGGTTAAAAAACTTCTGGTACACTTCCACGTTGAGTTCAAAATGTTTAAGGAAATCGAACTCAAAACCTCCAACCATGTGTGTGGCTTTTTGAACCGAGGAGTTAACGGTTTGCGATTTGCCTTTACTATCCAGGTAATTTTTAGAAATATCTTCCGGATTCGGAGCGTTGATAAACCCGTAAAAAAGGTTTACAACATCCCGGTCGCTGTTAGCACTCATCATGGTTTGGCTGTATAAACCTCCCGCGCCCTTGAAGCGGATTTTTTTGGTAATATTTATTTTTATGGCTCCGCGCGGCTCTGGGGAAATGACACCGAGAGTAGCATAGTTTTGTATCCTGAAGCTTGGTTCAAATACGATGCGTTTATTCGGGGTAAGCAGCTTGTATTTTAAAAACGCGGCCACATCAATGGTAGAGCGTTTAAGACTAATAGAAGCATATTGCGGATTTTGCACATTAAATTCGGTATTGGTAACAATTCCTTCAAAACCAAAACGCATTTCCTGTTTGCCAAAGAATTTCACAAAATTAAAACCGGTGTTCACACTGCTTACCGTACTGTTTTTGGAATCTGTTTCAAGAGAAGGGTTAGTAAAGGCAATGTTGTATTTTGAAAACGCGAATACTCCTTCTATCAGTACATTTGAATTTGGCGGCACAAGAACAAAATTGCTGCCTACGCCAATGTTTTTCCAGGCAAAGGAAGCGATGTCGCTGTAATTTACTTTATCTGTAAAGTTGAAGCCAAAAACGCTGAACTTGCTGCCACCCGTGGAGTTGATGGATGCTTTGGCGTATAAGTCTGTGTAATAAAAAGGGAGGCCGTTTGGATTGGCATAACTGTAAAGTATTTTTGATGTTTGAGGAAGATAGGAGTGTTTTGCGGAAAGCAGAAAGGAAGCGCTGGTATTTCCGTTTTCCTTTAATTTCAGGAGCGGACCTTCCAAAGTAGCTTTACCGCCGAAAGTAGAAAACCCTATTTTTCCAGCCAGACGTTTTTTATTTCCATCGCGGGTTGTTACGTCCATAATGGAAGACGTTCTGCCTCCGTATTCCGCGCCAAATCCAGCGCTGTAAACATCGGCATGCTTCATAATGTCATTGTCGAACACCGAAAATAATCCAATAGAGTGAAACGGATTGTAAACAATTAGTCCGTCAAGCAAGACTTTGTTCTGGATTGGCAAACCTCCGCGAATATAGAGCTGCCCGCCCTGATCTCCGGTAAAAACTACGCCGGGTAAAACCTGAAGATACTGTGCTATATCAGGCTCGCCAACACTTGGTAATTTTGTGATGAGGATAGGGTCGATTTTCTGAACGGCCACTGTTGTATTTTCATTCTTTTCAATGGAATTGGTATTTACTTCAACCTCGTCCAGCTTCACGCCTCCTTTGGTAGCAAAGAATTTTTTTGTAAGAATTTCTCCTGCCTTCACGGTAAAAGTCTCAGTAATGGTATCAAAATCGAGATTCGTAACAAGGAGCGTATACTGTCCGGGAGGAACGCGGGTGATGTTGAAAAAGCCGTTTAAATCGGTATTGCCGCCAATGGTAGTGCCTTTAAAAAAAACATTACTAAAGGGCACGGGCTCGCCATTGGCTTTGTCGTAAATAAAACCTTTTACCGTTCCCGAAGTTTGAGCATAAGTGCCCAGGCATAAAAGCAGGAGAAAACAAAATAAGCTTGCTTTTTTTCTATAATAACCGGTAATCATACTTTCTTTTATAAGAGGGGGCTTAAAAATAAATGGTAAATGTAAGTAATTAAGACACATTAAGGAAGAAAACGGTATTGGTAGCCTGAATTATCTAATTATTGCAGTGTGAACTATCGCAGGGGCTTGGTATATGTTTTGTATTTAAGATGAAGAGAAATTTATCAAGTTTATAGCCCGAAAACAGTTGCCGGTCTAAATAGTCAGAATTTAAATTTTTTAGATTGAGAAGCATTTGTGAAACAAGAAAAATTGTACTAAATTTACTTATACATAATTTTTTAGCATGAAGACACTATTTATTTTTTTATTCAGTTTGGTTACAATTTTAGAATGTAACGCTCAATCATACACCTGGACAAACGGGGGAGGAGACAATAATTTTGAAAACCCGTTGAATTGGAGCCCTACGCCACCGTTCGGTTACCCTTCATTTGGTGAAACTGCCGTTTTTGATGGCTCAGTGTCAAATGCCAATTGTGTAATGCCATTTGATGAAGATTTTTTAACGCTTATTCTGCAGAGCAACTATTCAGGATTAATAGACGCGTCAGGTGTTGATCTTACGCTTACAAATTTAAGTCTTCAGGGAGGAACGTTAGTGTGTCCAACTGCCACATTTCATATTTCAGGTAATCTGGTAAAAGGTGGTACTGGTGTTTTTTCAGTTAGCGGAACCAGCTGGTTGGATTATAATCTTACCTCATCAACTGCACGTACTATAAATGGTACGTTTGCTTTTAATAATCTTTCGGTTTCCGCAACGGGTTCAGGAAACAGGATTCTTAGTTTCGGGGCAGGAACCTCCAGCTGCAGCACGCTTTTGCTGAACGGCGCTGCAAACGCAATGGCCTATCGCGGAAGCATTAATGTTACCAGTGCCCTTAAGGTTTTGGGAACTTCTGCTACAGCAGCTCCCAGTAATACCGGAACGATCGTATTTACAGGCGCAGGTGCAAAAACGATTACTGGAACCGGCAGTGCAGGTCAGAATCCAATCGGCAACATTACTTTTAACTGCACGGGTGGTGTAAGCATGTCGGGTAATCTTGCTGTGAGCGGAATCTGGAAAACAACAAGCATTGGCGCTTTCACACAGGGAACTTCAGTTGTAACCATGCTTGGAGGCACTGTTACTTCGGGCACCGCAACTACAGCGCAGGCTTATTTTGATAATTTGTCAACTACCACCAGCAGTACCACTATCTTTTCATCAAATTCTTATGTGACCGTAAATGGTAATTTAACCAACAGCGGATCAATTACAACTAATAACGCCTTATTAAGGTTAAATGGGACAGGCGCTCAATCTGTTAGTGGCAATTCCATTAGCATTAACGGAATAGAAATAAGCAATACCGGAACAAAATCATTAATCACACCTGTTAATGTACTCGACTCTGTAAAAATATCTGCCGCAGGCACGCTTGCAACTGGTGGTAATTTAACATTAAAATCCACTACGAGTTTAAAGGGCCGTCTTGCTCAAATTGCTGCTGGTGGTTCCGTATCAGGCAATGTAACTGTAGAAACTTTCGCAAAAGGGGGATCTGCCGGCTGGGCTGAGTTAGGCGCAAGCGGAATTCAAGGTCTTACTTTTAACAGCTGGTATGGTCAGATCGCAATGACTATTGAAGGCTCGGCCACTGGAGTAACTTCCGCAGGTGGTCTCTACTTTGAATCTGTTCAGGGCTGGAACGAGGCTGACGCGTATGGGTACGACACAACTATTGTTGTAACAAGCCCCATTACTGTTGGCAAAGGATACTGGGTATACCTGGCATCTAATAATACCTCTGCAAATGATATGGTGTGGACAGTTTCAGGCCCCCCGGTTACAGGTAATGTAACTATTAACCTTACAAAATCTTTACAAAACGGCGATAATCTAATTGCAAATCCTTATGCTTCTCCAATTTCCTGGACAAAATTACGTAATGGAAATACCAACGTTAATAATGCCGTTTACACTTACAATGCCGATGGCGGTGTTTATGCCTCATTTGTAAATGGTGTTGGAACAAATGGTGGAAGCGATGTCATTCCAATGGGGCAAGGGTTTTATGTTTCTGCGAATGCTGCAACCAGTCTTGTAGCTGCTGAATCCAACAAAGTATCCTTTAATACTAGCTCTAACCAGTTATTAAGATTGTCTTCTCCTGAAGAAACATCAAGCACAAACATCGGACAGGTATTTAAACTTAAGTTAAACGGAAGCAATGGTGATTTTGATGAAACCGCTTTCCGTTTTCATTCGGTTGCAACACCAGCTTATGATAGTGACTGGGATGCGGTGAAAATATTCGCTACTCCTGGATATGCCGGCTATCCTGGTGTTTACAGTTTCTATACAACCATTTCAAGTAAAAGCGGTAATAAGGATTATTCAGTGAATAGCTTACCTCCTATTACAACACAGAGTGTTAGCATACCTTTGCTGGTGAAGGTGATGTCGACCGGCAGTTATACTATCTCTCCTGTTGATCTTCAGAACTTCTCCAACCCATCCTGCCTTGTTTTAAGGGATAAGCTTTTAAATATAAATCATCAGCTTTCTAATGGCCCTTATATCTGTACGATTTCAGATACAACGTCGGCGCCTCGTTTCGAACTTAATATTTGTGCTCAAAGTATTCCTACTTCAGTTTCAAATAATGTTATAGAGGAAAACAATATTCAAATCAGCCAGGATCAGCAGGGAGCTTTTGTGAAAACAAGTTTTAATAAATCAACTAAAGCAGTTATTTCGGTTTATAACATCGTAGGCCAGCAGTTAACAGAAAACATTACGGTTAACGGAACTGAAAACACAACTTATTTAAATCTTAATACACACAACCAGGTTGTTCTTATTCGTGTAACAACAGATAAAGAAAGTGTTGTAAAGAAAGTGGTTCTTCACTAAACTCATATTTAATCAATAGTAACCCTGGCCCACAAGCCGGGGTTTTTTATTGTGGGATATTAACACTGTTTCCAGAAAAGTTGATAAATTTTAAAAGAGCCTCTCTTTTTCGCCCCATTTTTTATAAAATTTCGTGTTTTTGTTGTTGCACCCCCCCTTTTTTTGGCATACTTTTGTAAAAAAGTTACATAATTTTAAATCGTACCCCAAAAATATGAGCACAAGAAGAATTTTAGCAATGCAGGAAGTGGTTAACCGGGTTCCTGTTCACATTAACAAAACCAATTTACAGGTTTCGCAGTATTACGGATCGGACGTATTTGGCCTGGATGCCATGCGTGAGTTTCTCTCGGAAGAAGCTTTCAACAGTATTCAAAACTCTATGCATAAGGGCACAATCGTGGAACGTAAAATGGCCGATCAGGTTGCAGCCTGTATGAAAGCGTGGGCGCAGAGCAAAGGCGTTACACACTTCACACATTGGTTTCAGCCTCTTTCCGGTGCTACCGCCGAAAAGCATGATGGTTTTTTTGAACCCATTGAAGGAGGAAGGGCTATAGAACGTTTCAGCGGAAATGCTCTTGTTCAGCAGGAGCCCGACGCTTCTTCATTCCCGAATGGAGGGATCCGCAATACGTTCGAGGCACGCGGCTATACTGCCTGGGATCCTACCTCTCCTGCGTTCATTTGGGGACAAACACTTTGTATCCCAACTATTTTTATTTCTTACACGGGCGAGTCGCTGGATTTTAAAACGCCATTATTGAAGTCATTAGCGGCGGTAGATAAAGCGGCTACAGATGTGTGCCAGTATTTTGACAAGAACGTTACAAAAGTTATTGCCACGTTAGGGTGGGAGCAGGAATATTTTTTAATTGATTCTGCTTTATATAATGTTCGTTACGACTTACAGCAAACCGGCCGTACGCTATTCGGGCATGCTTCTGCAAAAGGACAACAACTGGAAGATCATTACTGGGGCTCAATTCCTGAAAGAGTTGCCGCGTTCATGCGCGATTTTGAGTACGAGTCCCATCTTCTCGGGATCCCTGTACGCACACGTCATAACGAGGTTGCGCCGGCACAGTTTGAATGCGCGCCTGTATTTGAGGAAGCTAATCTGGCGGTAGATCATAATCTTTTATTAATGGACGTAATGGAAAAAGTGGCCATTCGCCATCATTTCCGCGTACTGCTTCACGAAAAACCCTATGCTGGTGTTAATGGCAGCGGTAAACATAACAACTGGAGCCTTGCCACAAACACGGGTAAAAATTTATTATCGCCTGGTAAAACGCCAAAAACTAATTTACAGTTTCTCACTTTTTTTGTAAACACCGTAATGGCAGTGTACGAACACGCCGATTTATTGCGCGCTTCAATTGCTTCAGCAAATAATGACCACCGCTTAGGGGCCAACGAAGCGCCGCCGGCAATCATGAGTGTTTTTCTTGGCGAACAACTTTCAAAAGTATTGGATGAACTGGAAAAATCTGTCCACAGCGGAAAAATGAGTCCCGAAGAAAAAACAGCGCTTAAATTAAACATCGGAAAAATTCCGGATATTCTGTTAGACAATACGGATCGTAACCGTACTTCACCATTTGCCTTCACCGGAAATAAATTTGAATTCAGGGCAGTTGGTTCTTCGGCAAATTGCGGAGGTCCAATGACTGTTCTGAACGCGATTGTTTCGGAACAACTGGTAGCATTTAAAAATGAAGTGGATGGTTTAATGGATAAGAAAGTGGAAAAGGACGAAGCTATTTTCCAGATATTGAAAAAATATATAATTGCAAGTAAACGTATCCGCTTTGAAGGTAATGGATATGGAGATGAATGGAAAGCAGAAGCAAAAAAACGCGGACTGAATAATATTCCAACCACGCCGGGAGCACTGGAAGCAATGATCAGTAAGAAAACCCTGAATATGTTCGAATCACAGGGAATTTTAAACCACCGCGAACAGGAAGCGCGCTACGAGATCAGCCTGGAAACCTACACCAAAAAAATTCAGATCGAATCACGTATCATTGCCGACATGGTGAACAACCAGATTATTCCGGCGGCGTTGGTGTACCAAAAGACTTTAATAGATAACGCTTCAGGACTAAAAAATATTCTGAGTGCGGGCGATTTCAAAAAAGCTTCTGAAACCCAGATCGAATTAATAAAAGAAATCAGCGAAAGAGTTTCCACTATTAAAAAGGCGGCGGATGAAATGACGGAGGAACGTCGTAAGGCCAACAACCTTGACAGCGCGAAAAAACAGGCGCACGCCTATTGTGAAAAAGTAAAACCGTTTTTTGAAATTATCCGTTACAATGTGGATAAACTTGAGAATATTGTGGATGATACTACCTGGCCCTTGCCTAAATACAGGGAGATGCTGTATCTCAGATAATGAAGATAAGTTTATGAAAAAAGCCGTAGGAATTTCCTGCGGCTTTCTTTTTGGAGGTTAAATAAAAGTCTTAATTCGCGTAAGTACGCTTATTTGCGTTGTACCATTCGCGCCCATAGAAAGTTGGCGTAGCGAGTATATCATCTTTATGAAAAATACATTCAATAATACCAGTGCGTTTTAAATAATTCGTGTAATCGTGAGCGCGTTTTAAATGGTTAGGATCTACATCTAAAATATCCATAACAGAAAATCTGTCCTGTTCAATAGCAGCTTCAAGAATCAAGTATTTAACTTCGTTAAGGACATCGCTTACCTGAACAATGCCATGGGTAGTAATTGAGCACGTAAAGCCGCCGGTATCAAGGTGAGTGGGGTTTCTTACAAATCCTTTTTGAACAAGATAGTTCCCCAGGGCATGGATGTGGTGTGAGGGATGAGAAATTTCTGAATTAAAACATTCTGAAATATCCCATGAAGCATTTGGATTTTCCTGGTATTTTTCAAAAAGCCAGGTGAGCGTTGGGTTTACTTCCATTTTGTGCATTTAAATAAGTTATTCTAAAATAAGAATAAATCACTAAAGTTGTTGGCACAAATTTTATATAATTATCAACCGTGGAATATTTTCCCGTTATTTAATTTTAACACAAATTGTTCTACAAGTGAACTATAAAAACATTATTCATAGAAACTTATGAGACCCGAAGGTTATTAACATGTCTTATAGAAGATAGATTCGTTGTGTAGAAAAGTAACCCCACGCTAAGCGGCACTCCCGCGATTTTTATCAGCTGTATTTTTTGAAGCGTCGTCAAAAATTAGGCTATTATAAGAAAGGAATTCATATGCGTCAAGTACAGTATTGCCCTCAAAGATAAAATCTACTTTATATACAGCTGAATCGGTAAGGGGCTCCAGAAGCTTATCCTGGGAGATATTGATGTCTTTTAATATCTTCTTTTTCCCATTTCCGGTATGAGCATCTCTGCCTATCCATGAAGTATAAGTGTTCTTAAGGTTTTGCGCCTCTTCTTTTTTATAATTTGGGAAAGATTTCATTTTACTACCAAGTGTTAACCATCAAATAATATGCCATCAACACTTTTCCACAGGATGCTAACCTGTTATGAACATCGAGGTATTGTTGCCCCGGGGCAGGAAGAATATTGCGTTGATAAATATTAAAAAATCGTTAAATCAGATCGCCATTAAAACTGGGAAAATGATTTTAAAAATGGTTTTCCTTTTTGGCCGATATATACAAAGGAAATTTCGAAAGCTCCCCGTCCCCGTGAGTAATTCTTCAGATAAGAAGTATTGATGTCATAACTCATCCGTAAGGCATAGCTTTCATGCTTTAAGCCAACACTGATGATGCATGCGTCTTTCCAGCGGTAATCAAAACCGCCGAATACTTTTGTCTGATTTTCATTAAGGCGATAATAGAATAAAAAGCCACTGGTGAAATCATATGCCTTGGCCTGATTCATATATAAAACACGCGGAACAAGATCCATTTTATCATCCAGTTTTATTTCGCAACCGGCAAAGGCTACCCATTTAATAGGAAGATGACTGTTACCTCCGGTTAAAGATTCATTAGGGCGCGTAAGATGGTTGATGGATAATCCTGCATAAGGGTGAGCCTTTTTCCCACTCTCCAGATATTTATAATAAATACCATAATTGGCATCAAAGCGTACAATGCTGGAGCGGTTATAAACTTCATTATTTGAAATGTTCTGATCAAACGCCCCACCGTTATTCGCTAAAGAATACTGAACATCATAATTAAGTGCATTAGGATTTGTTGACCGGTAAAACAGCCCCATTTGCAAACCCACCGTTAAAAGATGTTTGTTTCTTGCCGAGGCCTCTGTTGTTGCTGTGGTTTTTTTGGCGTTAAGAATATCGTAAGAAGCGGAACCCATGAAAGTGAGCGTGTTGAAATTCCCGATGCCTCCGTTGTTATTAATAAGATACCCTCCAAAGCCCACGGCACGGCCCTTAATTTGAGAAGCCATATCATAGCTGAGATAAGTTGTAAGATACGGCTTCACCCCAAGGGCGCGCCATTGAGAACGCTGATCGACTGTTACTTTATAGTCGGCTTTCTCGCCGTTATAAACTCCTGTTAAAGCAGGATTTAAATACAATGTAGCCACATCGTAATGTGACAAGTGATAATCCTGTGCCTTAAAAGATAAAGCAGTGCAAATAAAGCCGCTTACTAAAAATAATATTTTCTTTTTCATAGTTATCGGTTTAAAATTACTTCACCCGCCATCTTAATTTTCCTTCCGTCAATCAACTCTCCTGTGAGCGTCCAAATGAATCGCCCGACGGGCTGCGGAGCCGATTTAAAAGTTCCGTCCCAACCAGAAGATTGGATGTCGGAGTGGAAAATCTGATTACCCCACTCATTAAATATTCTGAAGTCGAGTGTTTTGTATGGACCACCTTTCACAAACAATACATCATTACCGCCATCCCCGTTAGGTGTAAAGCCCGTAGGAACGGCAGGTGCGCCGATGGTGAGATCATTTGCACAACTCCTAACATGTACAGAATCTGAAATGCTGTTTACGCAACCAGAGTCTGATTTAACCTGCAGGGTAACAACATATATTCCTGTATCTGCATACACGTGATACGGATTTTGCGCTGTTAACGTTTGAGTGTCGCCAAAGTCCCAGTTCCAGTTAGCTATTCCGCCCGGCGTTACACTTGCTGTCCGCACATAACGTACCGAGTCATGACACATGACTGTATGAGTAAATAATGAAGTCGGCAATCGATTAATGTATACACTGCGGATGATGGAGTCTGTGCACGAACCGTTGCTTACCACCAGCGAAACAGTCTGCGTTCCTGAAGCGGTGAATGTATACACCGGATTTTTAATTGTGCTGGTGTCTGTATTAAAATACCACAACCACGAAACTATTGTACCGCTTGGTGTTGTAGCCGCGTTGGTAAAGCCTGTAACTGAACCTAAACATTTATTGGTATAGGTAAAGGCTGCAGTAGGTTTCGGTTTAAAATTAACAACCAGGGTGTCGCTGCCTGATCCGCATGTTACCGTTCCGGAAGTTAAGACTAACGTAACGGAGCCTGCCGATTGATCGGCCGCACTTGGAATGTAAGTTGGATTAAGTATTGTATTGTTTGGTGAAAACGATCCTGAGCCAAGAGTCGTCCACGAGCCAGTGCCTGCAGTTGAAACGCCTGTGAGCAGAGGGCTCGGCGAATTCGGGCAAAGGTTAAGATCAGAACCCGCATTGATATATGGCGAACGGATAAACGTGATCTTCATCGTATCAGTTACCTGTAAACAATTTCCGTTACCGGTTGTCGTCAGGAAAATCATTACGCTGCCGGCAGATGTATCTGCAACGCTTGGTATATAACCACTGTTCATGCTTGAATTGTTGGGCGTGAAGGTGCCGGTGCCCGAGGCGGACCACGTAGCGCCTGCTGATATGCTGAACGATCCTGCAAGATTAATAGTGCCGCTGTTTGCACATACGGTCTGGTCAGTTCCGGCCAGTGCTGTTGGAGCGGGAGAAATATTTATAGTTGTAGTATTTAATACGGAATTACATCCTCCGTTATTAGTGGTAGTTAAAGTAAGGGTGACTACGCCTGCTGAAATATCGGCATTGCCAGGTATGTAACTTCCGTTAATAGTGTTGGGAGCGAAAGAGCCATTACCAGAAGTGGTCCAGGTTCCCGAGCCGGTGGATGAAGTTCCGTTTAATGTTACAGTAGAATTATTGGCACAAACGGTTTGCGTTATACCAGCTGTTACCGTTGGAGGCGAAGAGAAAATTACAAGTACGGTATCTCTCACTAAATTACAACCCCCGTTGTTGGTAGATGTCAGAATGAGATTCACAAAACCCGCAGTTGTATCTGCCGTGCTTGGGGTATAGGTTGGACTTAATACGGATGCAGAACTAAGTGTACCTGTTCCCATTGTTGTCCAGGTTCCGCTGCCGGTTGAAGAATATCCGTTTAATACTGCCACCGGATTATTTTTACATACTGAAACAGTTGAGCCTGCAATAACTAGCGGAGCAGGAGAGAAGCTGATATTTATGGTGCTTGTTGAGGCACTGCAACTCCCGTTACCGGTGGAAGACAAAGTAATGATAACATTACCCGCGGTGGTGTCGGCCGCGCTTGCGATATAAACCGGAGTGGTGGTTGTATTATTAGGAGAAAAAGTTCCTGAACCAGAAGAAGACCAGGACACGCCAGAGGCAACAGTTACAGAGCCACTGAGGGCTACCGATGCATTATTGGCGCATACCGTTTGACTGCTTCCGGCATTGGCTGTCGGCCCCGGAGTTATAGTAACAGTCATAACACTCTTAACGGGATTACAACCGCCATTGTTAGCCGAAGTAAGTGTAAGTGTTACTAAGCCCGAAGAAATATCGGCCGCGCTCGGAACATAGCTTGTTGCTAATGAGTTTGAACTCGGGCTAAATACTCCGCTACCACTGCTGGTCCAAACACCGGCGCTTGTTGTTGAAACTCCGTTTAAATTTACATTGGTATTGGAACAAACAATTTGATTGCCACCTGCGGAAACCGTTAGAGTACTTGTATAGATCAACGTAACGGTTTGACTTACCGCAAGACATCCGCCGTTACCGGTTGATGTAAGAGTCAGGGTAATGCTTCCGGCCACTGTGTCGGCAGGCGTTGAGAAGTAAATAGGACTAAGAATGTTTGGGTTGGAAAATGTTCCTGTTCCTGACGATGCCCACATTCCGTTACCCGTAGTGGATGTACCCAGTAACTGGTAGTTTGGATTGTTGGTACAAACAAATTGCGGATTAGGCCCCGGATTAACAACCGGTGCAGGTGAAATGGTTATCACTTTGGGATTAGATACAGCAAAACAATTTCCGTTACCTGTTGTTGTAAGAGTAAGGGTAAATGTTCCTGAAGAAATATCCGCCGGGCTCGGAACGTAACTCGCGGTCAATGCTGTATTATTAGGAACAAAAGTGCCGGTTCCGCTCGAGCTCCAGATTCCTCCCGAAGCAATGGTCACAGCTCCGTTAAGACTTACCGTAGCGTTGTTGGCGCATACTGTTTGGTTAGCGCCCGCACTTGCTGTTGGTGCTGGTGTAATGAATGCGTTCAGAGTATTTGTTACAGCAACGCATCCGCCGTTATTAGTAGATGTTAAGGTAAACGTAATATTACCTGCGGAAATATCAGAAGCACTCGGCACATAATTTCCGGTTAAGTTATTTGGTGAGAAAGAGCCCGAGCCACTGCTGATCCATGTTCCGGAACCAGTAGATGAAACGCCGTTTAAAAACACCGTAGAGTTATTGGCACAAACAGTGGGACTGCTTCCCGGGTTTACTGTTCCTGGTTGCGAAACTAAAATTGAAACCGTACTTGTTAGTCCGGGGCAACCTGCTACGTTTGCAAATACTGAATACACACCGGTAGCAATCGTTTGGGTATTAACAATGGATGGATTTTGTGTAGAAGAAGTAAATCCGTTAGGCCCGCTCCAGCTGTAGGTTGCACTGGCAATCGCGGTTTGTGTCAGGTTAAGTGTCTGGTTCAAACAGATGGGCGAATTGCTAGTAACCGTGGGCGTAGGTGCTGCCGGATTAATAGTCACATTCGTGATAGCCGCCGGACTTGTACATCCAAGAATTGTTTGCGTTACCGAATAGTTTCCGCTAGCTGCAACAGTTACCGGTGATATTGTTGGGTTTTGCGCGGACGAACTAAAGCCATTTGGTCCGGTCCAGCTATAACTGGTGCCTCCGTTTCCTGCCGTTAAACTTAATGTTTGCAGGGCACACAAAGGCGCATTATTACCTGCAACCGGAGCCGATGGAATTGGATTGACCGTTATACTTACTACGCCCACCGGGCCTGTGCATCCTAAAAGTGTTTGTGTAACGGAATAACTTCCGCTGGCCGATGTAGACGCGTTTGAAATAGTCGGGTTTTGTAAAGTTGAAGTAAAGCTATTCGGTCCGCTCCAGTTATAGGTAGCGCCACCCGGATTGGCAGTTAAGTTAATCGTTTGACCGGCGCATAATGGTGAAGTTCCACCAGCTGTAGGCGCGGCCGGAATTGGATTCACTGTTGCGCTGGTTGTTCCCGCCGCACTGGCACAACCGTTGACAGTTATCGTTACTGAATACATGCCAGTTGCCAGTGTTGAAGCTCCCGGGATTGAAGGATTTTGAGAAGTAGAGGTAAAGCTGTTCGGTCCGGTCCAGTTGTAAATACCTCCAGAAGGATTTGCTGTGAAATTTAACGTTGAACCGGCACAGATCGCGGAGTTATTTAACGCCGTTGGAGCTGCCGGAGTTGCGTTAACAACAACAGAAAGGGTAGAAGCAGAGCTTCCGCATCCCGACACGTTTACGCCTACTGAATAAGTGCCGTTTGCAGGAAGCGTAACGTTACTGATAAACGGATTTTGTAATGAAGAAGTAAAGCCGTTCGGTCCGGTCCATGAATAACTCGCGCCTAATATGGAAGATGCTGTTAAACTTAAAGTTTGTCCTGTACATACCGGTGAGTTTGCTCCAAGCGTTGGTGCCGGAGGATTGCCAAATACACTTACGCTTTGTGTTCCTGGTAAGCTGGTACAGCCGCCAACGGTTACGGTAACAGAATACATTCCCGTTGCAAGGGTTGAAGCGCCGGCAATTGAAGGGTTTTGTAAAGCGGAAGTAAAACCATTCGGCCCCGTCCAGCTCCATGTTGCACCGCCCGGATTTGTAGAAGTTAAATTAATCGTAGATCCCACGCAAAGTGTCGAAGTTCCGCCTGCAGTAGGGGCTAGCGGAGTTGGGTTAACCACTACAGCAAGAGTTCCGGCAGGACTGTTACATCCTAAAGAATTTACAGTTAAGGAATATGTTCCGCCTGCAGCTGTTGTTGCGGCAGCTATTGAAGGATTTTGTGACGTTGAAGTAAATCCGTTAGGCCCCGTCCAGCTATAGGTTAACCCATTTGGTAAACCTGCTAAGTTTAACGTTTGGCCGGCACAGATCGGACCGTTAGATCCTGCTGTTGGTGTCGCGGGAATAGGATTAATGGTAGCAGTGGTAGTGCCCGCTAAACTGGTACAACCGTTTACAACCTGCGTTACCGAATAAACACCGGATGCAGCTGTTGTAACACCTGCAATGGAAGGATTTTGAGTTGTGGAAGTAAATCCGTTTGGCCCAGTCCAGCTATAGGAAGCCGCGCCATTAGGTGCAGCGGTTAAATTTAATGTTTGTCCGGCGCAAAGAGTTGAGTTGTTTGTTGCCGTAGGTGTAACCGGAATAGGATTTACCGTAACACTGATGGTTCCTGCTGTGCCTGTACAGCCCGATGCTGCGGCCGTTACCGAATATATTCCGGTAGCCGCTGTTGTAACGTTTGACAAGGAAGGGTTTTGTGAGACGGAAGTAAATCCGTTTGGTCCCGACCAGCTGTATGTTACTCCTGTGCTTGAAGCGGTAAGGTTTAACGTTGCTCCGGCACATAGCGGACCGTTAGATGCTGCTACGGGAGCTAATGGGGTTTGATTTACTACCACATTTATAATTCCTACCGGACTGTTACACCCTGACACTGTTATTATTAAGGAATAAGCGCCGGTTGCAAGGGTAGAAGCCCCCACTACGGAAGGATTTTGTGTAGAAGAACTGAAACCATTAGGCCCTGTCCAGTTATAAGCAGCAGCTCCATTAGGAAGCCCTGTTAAATTAATGTTTTGTCCTGAACAAACAGGCGAATTACTACCTGGTGTTGGTGCGGCAGGAATAGGGTTAACAGTAACGCTTATTGTAGCGGCGGAACTTACACAGGTTCCGGCGGCGGCAGTAACAGAATAAATACCGGAGGCCGCAGTTGTGGCTCCCGCTAAGGTAGGGTTTTGAGATGTCGAAGTAAATCCATTCGGGCCCGTCCAATTAAACAGGAACCCTCCCGGAGAAGCTGTTAAACTTAATGTCTGGCCTGCGCATATAGGAGAGTTGCTCCCCGGTGTAGGCGGGGCCGGAGTTGTATTAACAGTCACATTAATTATGCCCATAGGACTGGCGCAGGCATTATTGGTAATTATTAAAGAATAAGCACCCGCGGCTAAAGTAGAAACGCCCACTAGTGTAGGGTTTTGTAAAGTGGAAGTAAATCCGTTTGGTCCTGTCCAATTATAAGTGGCGCCACTGATAAAATTAGAAGTTAAATTAAGATTTTGGCCCGCGCATATAGGTGAATTACTTGTTAGGGTTGGAGTTCCGGGAACGGGATTAACAGTAACGGACAATGAACCTGCGGGACCGGTACAACCACTAAAACTCGAAGTTACCATGTAAGTGCCAGCGTTAGCCGTTGTGGTAAGGGCAATAACCGGATTCTGTAAAGTAGACGTAAAGCCGTTAGGTCCCGTCCAGTTATATGTACTGCCAGAGTTAGAAGCTGATAGGTTTAGTGTTTGGCCTGCACAGAGCGGGCTGTTGCTGGTAATGGTAGGGGCTGTTGGGGTGGTAATGGGAGTAACGGTTATGGTTTTAGTAAATGCAGAGCATCCTAAGGTATTATCATTGATTAAAACAGTATAGTTTCCCGCGGCGGCACCAATGGTGGAAGTGTTGGCGCCCGTACTCCAGGTAAACGTGTAAGGAGCCTGTCCCCCCACAGCACTTGCTGTTAAAGCTATGGTGGATGAACCTCCCGAGCATACTACCGGATTAGTGGGAGTAATTGCTACGGTCATTCCCGGTACAATTGTTACATTAATAGTATCGGCATTTGTGCCTGGGCACCCCGAAAGAGGACTTCCTGAAACCTTATAGGAAATTAAAGTAGGTGTTGCTGCGCTGGGTGTAACAGTAGTTGAAGCACAAGCGACCGAGCAACTTAAATAACTATTATATAATCCGGGAGTTCCCGGGGCTATGGATGTCCAGGTAATTGAAGGTATCGATAATCCACCGACCGTCATTGTTCCGGCGCATCCAACCCGAACAGTAAAATCGTTTGAAGATTTAACCGTTTTACTTGCAGTGATATGATAAATAGGACTATCTCCACCTGGTTTGCAATAGGTAATACATACACTGGTTTGCCCACCCGGAATACACGCTGGAGTGCCAATGGAAACCTGAGGCCCGCAATTGATCTGATAAAACGCAGACCCTGAGGGGGCAGGGTTAGTCACATTAAAACTTAAAAGATCGGAGCCCGGATTTAAAAAAACAACAAACTTAACACAGCCGGTCCCGCTACAGCAGGTACCACTCCGTACAGGGCCGTTCTGTGTCCAGGCAGTATCGGCTTTTGGCGTTAGGTTAACTGTAAAAGTAACGGCACCACAAGGGGCGCATTGAGAATGAATCTTTCCCCCCAACAAAATGGCAAAAAAGAAACAAATAGATTTTACATTTAAAAAAGGGTATAATTTCTTCATACGCGCCGCGATTATTACTGATTAATACGTTAAAAACTGTAAAAGGTTTACATATTTTAACGAAAATACAAATTGTAACGCGATAAGACGCTGATTTCGAAGATATTAATCGCCGAATGGCAGGTTTTAGCCCCTTAAAACAACTAGAAAGAGGTTAATCTTAAACTTATGTCGGGCTTACTCCGCTGAGGTATGGTGAGAAAGTAAGAATATCACTTTCCTTTACAGGAACGCTTAACACCGGAATGTCGGAATGATTCACAAACTGTTTCGCGTAAGAGCCACTCATTAATTGATCAAGACTAAAGTCATTATCATTCATAACAGCGATAAGATCCGCGTTCTTTTCCTTACCAAACGAAAGAATTTCTTTTGTAAAATTATTTCCAGCAATAACTGCTGAGGTTTGATTTAATTTTAAATCTCCAAGGTATTTTTCCACCTGCTTTACATACGCTCTGATTTTATCTTTGCTGTCTTTGCTTTTATCGGAAACAAAGCCAACGATGTGAATGGTGGAGCCAAATGTTTTAGCAAGTTCTACTACATAATCGACTTTCTGGCGCGAATGCAAGCCCAGGCGGATCGGTAAAACTATATTTTTAAAACCTGCTTTGATTTTTTTCTGAATTGTCATTACAGGACAAGTAGCATTATGAACAACTTTATAGGCATTGCTTCCAATAAAAAATTCTTTGGCGCCTGAAGTGCCATGCGTTCCCATGATAATCAAATCAAATTTTTCTTTTGAGGCTGTGTAATTCACTATTTTATCAACGCTCCCCATTTTTACTTCATACGTTATAGCGATACCAGCGATACCCTGGGTCATTTCTTTTAAACGTTGCTCAGCTGTTTTTTGAATTTTGTTATAAAACGCTTCGCTGGTGGGCACTGTAAGCTCACTGCCTGTAATATATACTGAATGAACCGCGTGCACCAGCTTTATACTTGCCTGGTTAGATTTCGCTATCAGAACGGCTTGCTTTAAAGCGTTGGCGGCTGTTTCGGAAAAGTCAATCGGAACAAGGATTTTTTTGATTGAAAATTTTTTCATATAAAAATAATTTTAATTTAAAAGTACTGGGTTTTATTTAAAGATACAAGAAATATACCACTGTATTATTTCTCGGGCTTGTAAATAATATATATCACCGCTTCATCACCATGGCATTCATCATCTTTCAAATAAGACATGCCGGTTTTCTTTAAAACATTTACAGAGCCCGTGTTTGCTTTTGCAGCCCGGCCAATAATGTGGGGAAGTTTAAATGTTTCAAATCCCAACGATAAACAGGCTAACGCTGCTTCGGTTGCGTAACCCTTGCCCCAGTGTTTTTTAAAAAAACGAAAGCCAATATCATGCTGGTTTTCTTCTTCTATATATTTTAAACCACACCAGCCCAAAAATGTATTGTTATTTTTATCCTCAACTGCCCATCTTCCGAAACCATATTTTTTATAGGAAGTATAATTTTCTAAAAAGGTTCTGGCTTCTTCAATCGTTTTAAAGGGCTCATCGCCCGTGTATTTTATAACCTCCGGATCAAGATTTAAAAGATAAGCCTGCTCAGCGTCTTCCGCCGACATTTCGCGTAGAATGAGCCTTTCGGTTTCAGCAATAATCATTCAAAAGGAATTAAATAAATTCTCCCTTTTTAAAATAATCAATCATAGCATCTATGATCAACTTATTCTGCTGTTTGGGATCGAGGTGCGGCAAATTCTCTTTTAGATTCCAGTGGGGCCAGCCCTCTTCATCTTTGCCCATGAATTCATAGAAACCAAAAGGTTCAAGAAGTGTACATATAGCCACGTGCATCACTTCAAGTTTTTCGTCTTTCTTATATTTTCTGAAGGGCTTGCCCAGTTCGTTGAGGCCGATCATGAATAACATGGTGTCGTAATCCATGTCGCCGCCAAAACGTTCGCTTAGCTTCGTCTGAAGCGTTTCCCAATCACTGGCCATGGTTACTTCTGTTTTTCATTGTCCATTTTTTTTATTTCTTCATTGTAGTGATAAATGAAATCAAGAATTTCTTCCTGTCCGGTTTTTTTTTCTGCCGAGGAAATAAAACTATTCGGTAATTCTTCCCAGTGTTTCGCTAATTCCGTTTCAATGTTTTTAATATTGCGCACGAGTTCGGCTTTTGAATTTTTATCAGCTTTTGTGTAGATGATGCTGAAAGGAATTTCTTTTGAACTGCACCACTGCATAAATTCGAGATCAATGCGCTGAAGCGGCAGCCGGCTGTCGATAAGCACAAACAGGGTTGCCAGGTTCTCACGCTTTTGACAATAGTCGCTTATAATTGCCTCAAATTTATCGCGGTTATCTTTACTTGTTTTCGCGAAACCATAGCCAGGCAAATCTACCAAATGCCAGTTATCGTTGATTAAAAAATAATTAATGAGTTGCGTTTTTCCGGGCGTGGAAGATGTTTTCGCGAGACTGTTATTGTTGCACAACATATTAATCAATGAGGATTTCCCAACATTGCTTCTCCCAATAAAAGCGTACTCAGGCAAATGTGATTTCGGACAGTCCTGCAAACGCGGAGCACTTTGTTTAAATATGGCTTTTTTAATCTGCATGTTCTATTTTTTCAATAATCCTTTTTCTTTGAGATAAGAATTAAAGTGGCGTTCTTTTTTACTCTCGTAAACATCGTTTATTGTGACAAGAATTCCTGTTTCTTCTACACCCCCAAAGGTGGGATTTATAGCGGTGCCAAAGCTTTTCATGGTTGGACTGAGGTTCATGTACGCATTTACAAGCGGTGGAATGTTCTCTCCAAGAGCCCTTACGGTTTTATTTAGCAACGCGTGCCCTTCTTTATAAGACAGCGGGCTTAATTCTTTTAAGAAAGCAGATACATCTGTGTTAATGGTGATGCCGTGTATTGGTGTTACCAGCTTTTCTTTATCCGGAAAATAATGGTTCATAAAGCTGAGGATGTAATCCCTTGCCTGAACATTAAAATCGGTGTACATGGTTACTTTACCATAAAAATGTTTTTGCGAGGGATTATCCAGAACAATAGCGCCAAGGCCATCCCATAAATTATCCAAACTGAATAAACCTTTGCGAAATTGTTCGCTGGGCTGATACAAAGGTTGAATAAAGGACCGCCCGAGTTCAATCGTGTAAGGCAGATATTCTTTATAGAACTGCGGACTAAAATCAAAAAGTTCGGTGGTGGCGAGATGAACTTTGCCATTGGTGTACTCTGCGTCTTTACAAAGTATAAATCTGTAAGCACCTACAATTTCCTGTTCTTCCGGATTCCACACAAGCAACTGCTGATAGGGATGAGAACTGGTATCAAACTCGTCAATGTCAATTTCCTTTCCTGTGCCGCCACCCGCGTGCCTGAATGTAACTTCGCGCAATCTTCCAATTTCGCGCATAACGTTCGGCGAATTATGATGGGTAATGATATATATTTCGTTGGTACCGTTGTTTGTTTTCCGGATATAACGTTCTTTATTTAGTTCGGACGTAAGGGCCTGCCTGCTTACCGGTTCAATTATGTTTTTCATAACTATAGCTGTAAAGATACGATTAATATTAAGGACGGAGTTTAAAATATAAATTCAAAATGGCTTAAAAAAAGTATTTTTTTGTATCTTTATTTCCATAATCATGTTTATTAAATTTCAGCTTATAAAAATATTTTTTGGGGCTTTTTTGTGCCTGGCTCCGTCCATTTTTTGTCAAAACACCTACACGTTTAATCCGGGACAGAAAAACGAAGACTGTACAAAAGGATCAGCCGCTGTGGAAATACTTTCACCACAAGCCGGCGATACTATTACTATTACCTGGAGTAATGGTCAAACAGGAGTTCTTAGCATCAGCAATTTGTCAGCAGGAAATTATAATGTTCATGTAGTGATTAAAAATAAACTCGACACAACCCTGAATTATAAGATTGAAAAAGAGAAATGCCGGGTTGGGCTCTCCAACCATTTTACACCTAACGGAGATGAGTACAACGATTTGTGGCAACTCAGTAATGTTCATGAATATCCCAAATTCGAATTATATGTTTTTAATAAATGGGGTCAACAGGTGCATTCACAAAAAGGAAGTTACACGCCCTGGGATGGAAAGTGGAATGGAATAAATGCATTAGACGGCACCTACTACTATGTTTTTTATTATGACGGAGGAAACAAACATGATTTTGAAAAAGGTGATGTGACCATCCTTAGATGAGAAACCTGTTCATATATCTTTTATCTGTTTTAGTGATTCAGTTTTCCGCACAGGAATTTCCGCAATACACACAGTTTATATTTAACAAGATAGGTTATAATCCGGCAGCGTCGGGCACTTCTATTAACGCTCCGTTTGAAATTATTGCAGGCGGCAGGACTCAGTGGATTGGGGTGAGTAATAATCCAAAATCACAATTCGTTTCTTTTAATTATAATTTTGTTCCGCAACACAGTTATAGCAAATGGCACAATGTAGGAATGTATGTTGACCAGGATCAGAACGGTGCTTTTATAAAAAACGATGTGTGGTTATCGTATACTTTCCATTTGCTGCTAACAAAAAAAATGGTGTTATCGGCAGGAGTGTTTGTTGGAATAAAACAATTTAAAATTTCTGCCGCCAACTTCGACCGGAACGATCCGGCGGTGAATAAATCTTCCGCAGGCGTAATCGCTTATCCGGATGTAGTGCCAGGAGTTCGCTTCAATACAAAAAAATTCTTCGCTGACTTTTCCTTACAGCAATTAACCATGTACAGCCAGAAGGGTATTGGCGGGCAGATAGGCAGCCCTTCGCGATTATTACCGCACTATATTTTCAGCATTGGTAAAAAAGCGCCGTATAACGATTACAATACAGTAATGGTCGCGCTTAACCTCCGGGGATCGGTAGCATTTAAACCATCTGTTGAGCTAAATATCATGAATTATTATGATAAGAAATTCGCGTTCGGCGCCAGTATCCGGAGCCGGAATTTTATAAGCGCTATTGTGCAATTCAGATTGATACGTAATTTCAATGTTGGAATGGCCTACGATTTTTCGATTAATAAAATGCTTCGCGCCGCGCCTAATACAGCAGAAATCATGATTTCCATCTCCCCTGTTTTTGGCGGAGAAGTTTCCAGTGAGAAAGCAAGCAGGCGTTCTGTTAACGACTGTACATTTTAACAAATTAGCTTTCATAGCTTTTTAGTATTTACCATTTTCCGGCATTTTAATCCCACTTACAAAGTAAATGCTGCCACTTTTAAGAGAGTAGTTTTATTTTAAGCGCCTCCCGCCTAATTTTACATTATCATTCTAACGCAAGCGCAACCGTTTAATGAAAGGAGATGAGTGCATCTCCACAAAACTTAAAAAATTAGCATTATGAGTTACCTAATAAACAATCAGCAGAAAGTGAACGATATTATTTTCGCTAACAAAAATAAAATGTACGGCGCTTACGAGATCCGTTCTTCCTACGGTAATACGATTGTGAAATCCCTGGCCATAATGATGTTTGGTTTTGGAAGTATTTTCGCTATCGCCTTTTATCTGAATAACAAGCCCAATGATGAGGCCAAATCAACGATTCCCTTCATCGACACTACTACTTATACCGTTACAGTGAATACCCCTCCCGAAAAACTGCCGGAGCCTGTGCGAACAACCCCACCGGCCGGGGGTGGAAGTAACGGCTTAGGAACTGTGATCAGCAGCACTGCAGCCGTTGACAGTGGAACCACAATCGAAGTTGCAACAACCCCTTTTAGCGGAACTACTACTACTGATGGTGCGACGGGTCCATCCACGCCATCCGTTGTTTCTACAGGAACAACAAATGTAGATGTAGAACAAATTGTTATGATTCCCGACAGCGCGCCGGAATTTGAGGGAGGGCTGAGAGCTTTATATTCTTTTCTTGGTTCGAAATTAAAATATCCTGAAGTGGCGCATGAAGTGGGAAAAGAAGGAACCGTGTACGTAAAGTTTGTAGTAGACCAGAAGGGCAAAGTGGGCAGCCTTAAATTATTAAATAATCTTGGATACGGGCTTGACGAAGAAGCGTTGAGAGTAGTGAGCATGATACCTGATTTTAAAAAGCCGGGTAAAGTGAACGGAAGAGCCGTTAAAGTATACTATCAGTTACCGATAAAATTTAAAGTGAGGTAGTCCTGTTTGTTTGTGTAAGAAAGGAGGCGGATAATGTTCCGCCTCTTTTATTTTATAAAATATTAACCAAGAAGTTGTTTCACGATTGCCGAAACCATTTTGTTGTCGGCTTTACCAGCCAAGGCTTTTGAAGCCGCGCCCATTACTTTACCCAGGTCGCCAGGACCACTCGCGCCAACGGATGTAATAATTTTCTGAAGCTCGGTTTTAACTTCCTCCTCACTCATTTGTTTAGGAAGATATTCTTCCATAACAGCTGCCTGCGACAATTCTACTTCTTCAAGATCAGGACGATTTTGTGATTTATAGATCTCAGCAGATTCCTTGCGTTTTTTTACCTCTTTCTGAATGGCTTTATTCGCGCTGTCTTCCGTTAAGCCTTCGGGCGAAGTTTTTAAAAGAAGCACCACTGATTTAATAGCACGAAGGGCTTCGAGCCGCTTGGCATCTTTAGCGAGCATGGCCGTTTTAATTTCGCCGTTTATTTTTTCTTCTATGTTCATGTTGCAATTATGTTTTTGTAAAAATAAAAAAGCCACCCTGAATGAGTGGCCTTTCTGAAATTAATTTTTAATTAGTGGTTAACTGAAATCTTACCAGATTTTAAAACCTGATTGTTATTTCCTGTAACTCTATAAGAATAGATGCCGGTTGCATAGTTGGATACGTCCAGTTTTAACGAGCCGTTTAAAAAAGAATAAGAGTTTATTGCTTTACCATTAATATCGCAGATGCTAACTGATACGGCGTTTTTATTTTCTGTTGTAAAATTAATCACATTTGAAGATGGATTAGGATAAACTGCCAGTTCAAAATTTTCGCCATTGTTTGTGGCAATTCCAACGGTACTTGGCTTATAACGTGTAACAACTGTTTGTTGCGAAGGTGCTCCAATGTTGCTTGTTAAAGAAGAAGTTGAAATTGTAAACATTGGCGCCTTTGTTCCCGCATTATAATAATCATAATTAACCTGCGTTACAACACCTGTTGCAAAAGGAGCGGTGAAATTTATGGTTTGGGAAGTTACTACACGCATGGCATTCGCGAAAGTACCGGCCGCTGTGGTTAAAGTACCGGTTCCATCAGCAATAACAGTTGAATTACCGGTAAAGGTTCCGTTGTTTCCTAAAACATTTAAAGAGCCGCCGGTTACTGCAGATTGAGTGGTGTTTAAGCCCATTGGATAAGAAGCATACACTGCAGGAGCTGTATACGTGATGGTTGCTGCAATCCCGCCTATAGTAAGATTTCCGCCCCAGTATTTAAGATCTGTTGCAGTTGATTTATAATACGAAATATTATTTGCTGAAGTTGCTGAGGCCACATCGGCGC
>JACDDR010000138.1 GCA_013816895.1 Bacteroidota bacterium | reverse complement strand
TACGTGTTATTGGTTGCAGGGGTTGCGCTTGCTATAACCTGCACGGAGGCAGGGTTACAATAAATAGTTCCGGTGTTTGTTACATTCACATTTAAGCCAGGACTAGGATTCACCGTTAAGGTAGATTTTACATTACACCCGTTGGAAGGGTTTGTAGCTGTTACCGTATATACTCCCGGCGCACATGCTGTAGCGGTTGTTGAAGTAGCGCCTGCACATACGTTCGGGCCTGTCCACAATACAGTCGCAGTGCCAGGACTAACGGTTGATGTGATCTGCACAGTTGCAGGTGAACACGGAATCGTTTGATTAGAGCCCATTGTAATTGCCGGTGAAGCTGTGTTGATAGATACGTTCACTGTTGCCATAGCAGCCGATGAACAACCGTTGCTGGTGCTTGTTACTGCAAGCGAATAAACCCCCGGACTAGTTACAGACACCGCCGCATTGTTAGGCGTCCCGCTAACTCCCGGACCGGACCAGGTGTATGTTGCTCCGCTTGAAGGAGCCCCATTTAATGTCACTGTTCCGTTATTACATGTAATCGTTGGTGTTGGATTTGTTGTAATTGAAGGATTTGGTTTTGTTGTTTGAGTAGTTACCGATATAACATTGGAATTAGTACAGCTTGTGTTTGGATTTAATACATAAAGCGTGTATGTTCCTGGTCCGCTCGCTGCAGTTACAGAAGCGTTTGGAGAAGATACAGAAGAACCAGACGGTGGGCTCCACGTATAGGTTAAGCCCACGTTAGACGTGCTGAGGTTAATGGTGGCCGAAGAGCAAGTTACAGTTCCGCTCGATGCAACCGCCGGCGCGGGTTGTACTGTATTTGAAACAGGTGAAACAGTAGCTGAAGCTGTACATCCGTTGGTAGGATTATATAAAGATAATGAATAAGTCCCCGGGCCATAGCCTGTGGCGTTATTTGCATTTTGCCCGGATGTCACCATCCCGCCATTTGAAGCAGTCCATGTATAATTCATCCCGCTTGGTGAAGCAAAAAGGTTAATGCTTAATGAATTCGGATCGCAGGTAATAACGTTGTTCACAGTTGCAGTTGCACTTACCGAGAAGTTGGATGTAACATTCGTTGCCGCAGTTGCAGTACAGTTGTTTGAAGTTGATGTAATTGAAAGGTTATAGCTACCGGCGTTTGATACGGACGGATTTCCGCCGTTTGAAGTAAACCCGGCAGGACCGCTCCACGTATAGGTTACGCCTGACGTAGGATTTCCAACCAGTGTTACAGCAGATGCTGTACAATTAATTTGCGCCGGCGGATTAATGGAAGCTGATGGTGGCGTGGTGTTTTGTGCAATTGAAACAGCGCCCGTTGTTTGACACTGACTGGATGAATTGGCAACCGTGTAATTATAAACACCGCCCGTGTTAACTGTAGGATTTGCTGAGTTAGCTCCCGCGGTAACGCCAGGGCCAGTCAGAGTATAGGATGCAGGAGACGCCGTTGTGCTCAATGCAATGTTTACCGATGTTACAGTACAATTAAGACTTCCGGAAGGGACTGCCGAAACGGTTACTGCAGTTGTATTCTGCGGAATGGAAGTACTTGAAACAGCGCTCGTACAACCATTCGTGGTTGAGGTTACTACAAGATTATAAGAGCCACCCGTAGTTATTACAGGGTTTTGTGAAGAGGATGTAAAACCACCGGGGCCAGTCCATGCATATGTTACACCACTGGCAGGACTTCCGTTTAACGCAACTGATGCATTGGTACAATTCAGGCTTCCGTTGGCTGAGGCCAGTGCGGTTGGAGGCGTGGTGTTTTGTGTAACTGAAAATGTGCCAACCGTTTTACATAACGTTGTAGTATTAGTTACCGTGTAAGAATAAAGACCTCCGGCATTCACAGTAAGGTTGGCTGAATTAGCTCCGCTTGTAATACCCGGACCAGTTGTAGTATAAGAAACCGGGGAAGCTGTTGTAGTTATGGTGGCATTCACCGAATTTACATTACAATTCAGGCTTCCCGAGGGTAGTGCTGAGGCGCTGACAGCTGTTGTACTTTGAGGAACCGTGGTGCTGGATATCGAACTTGAACAACCGTTTGTTGTGGAAGTAACTACCAGGTTATAAGTACCTCCCAGATTGATGGTTGGGTTTTGTGCGTTCGATGTAAATCCGCTTGGCCCGGTCCAGGAATAATTTACTCCGCTTGAAGGATTACCGAACAAGGTCGCTGAAATATTGGTGCAGTTTAAACTACCACTGGCTGCCGCTGATGCAACCGGCGGCGTGGTGTTCTGCGGTATTGTAGTGCTGGAAGCAGCACTGCTACAACCATTAGAAGTTGACGTTACAACTAAGTTATACGTGCCACCGGTTGTAATACCTGAGGGGTTTTGTAAAGAAGAAGTAAATCCAGCCGGACCCGTCCATGCATAAGTAACTCCGCTTCCCGGGCTTCCGTTCAGATTAATAGAAGTGCTTACGCAGTTCAGACTTCCGCTTGCGGCAGCTGATGCAACCGGCGGCGTAGTATTTTGCGCAACGTTAACAGGACCCGCTGTGGCCTGGCAACCATTGAATGTGGAAGTAACAGTTAAATTATAATTCCCGCCGGTTGTAACGCTGGGATTTTGCGACGAAGATGTAAATCCTCCCGGGCCTGTCCACGCGTACGTAACGCCACTTCCCGGGCCCCCGTTTAAAGTTGCGGAAGTAGTGATACAATTCAGACTTCCGCTTGCAGAAGCCGATACAGGTGGCGGTGTGGTATTTTGAGTAATAGTGATCGCGCCCGACGTAGAACATCCTGTTGCGCCATTAGTGACAAGAATATTATAAGTGCCGCCTGTGTTAACCGTAACGTTAGCAGAACCCGCCCCGCCTATGACGCCTGGCCCTGAAGTTGAATATAAAGGCGACGAAGCATTGGTGGTAATATTTATCTGCGCAGTAGTGCTTGTACAATTTAAGCTATTGGTAGCCGAAGCACTAAGGCTCGGATTTGGATTAAATGTGATTGGGCTGGTTAACGTATAGGCGCAGCCAACTCCCTGTGATGGCGTAACTACAACTGAATATGTACCTGTAGCGTTCACTGTTACGTTTTGCGTGTTTGTGGCACCAACAATTCCTGGGCCGGACCAGAGGTAAGACCCACCTGCAACAGGCGGCGCAGTTAGTACAACCGTTTGCCCTACACAAGGAGACGGGTTGGATGCGACGATGTTTGCAGAGCTGCAGATAGCATCAACATAGGCCCAGGCCATGTGCGCACCTGCGGTACAGCCCGCCGCAACGAAACGAATTTTTACGGTTGAACCAATATAAGGCGTTAGGTTAATACTGTTTGACGTCCAGTTCTTATAGTACAAAACACTGTTGTCATAGGTGTTCACATATCCTGAATTGGTGAATCCTGCAGGCGGACCGCCCGCCAGAGCCTGAACGTAGTACTGTGTACATGTTGACAAAACTGCACCCGCAGAATTAGTTACAAATACGTGGAAATAAGGTTGGTTACCATTTGAGTGTCCGCCATCATTAAGGATCACCGCGTAATCAAAAGAAAGTAGCGAGTTCGCAGCAGAAACAGTAATAGTTTTTTCAAGATATTCACCATTGGAGTAATAATTCAAAGGCCCGCCCCACCAGTGGCTGCCACTGCAGCCAAATCCATAACCGTTACTGGTATTAATATTAAAGCCCCCTACACGAATCGAATAACTGCCGCCGTTCGGATCTTTACCGTTAAAGCCACCAACTGGGTCATTACCGTATGCAGTAGTGATGAGATTGATATCAGAACACGAATAGATATTCTGGTCGGTGGAAGTAACAGCAGTAGTAAAAGAACTGTTTGGAATGGTAAGCGCAGCATTCGAGTTAGTATTGTACCCGCTCACGCCGGTCCAGCCGCCGAGATTACCATCTTCGAAATCTACATTGTTACATGCACTGGCAAAAGTAGATGCAGCGCCGTTCAGTTTAGACTGGGACGGAACATCTGCATGCGCTGGCTCGAAACGAACAGGTGCAATATTGTATTTACTCTGAACATATGCGAATTGCTGCTGATACATGTTCGCTTTAAACTCTTCTACCATTTTATAACCATCGTTTAAGGCTGTTTGTTTCGCCTGAATAAAATTAAAACCGTTGAGTGTATCGCCGCCGAAGAAATGACAGGAAGCTTGAAGCTGTGCATCAGTGAACTGGCTAACCGGCGTTCCTGTTGGTTTCCCAATGCTGTTGGCATTTACGATCATACTTCCCGAAATAACATTCGCGTCATCCGGAGAATAGTGATGCGGTCTTTCGCGCATCAGTCGCTCGCCAATCACTTTAATAGGATCCTGTTGCTGACTCAATAACGTGAATGACGACAACGTAATAATTGAAATGAAAGCGGAAAGTAAATTTTTTCTCATAGCGGTTGAAACTGAATTAACGAAGATATAAATTTTATAAACATATTTTCTACTTATCAACAAAAAAGCGATAATAATTGGGGTAAATGGTAATTAAGCCAAATTTCCAACAACACGCTTTTTCATCAAACAAGCTAAGATAATGAATATCTTGTTTTTTGGGCCGGAATTGAGTGAAAACACCCTTACGATTAGTGAAGGGCATCTTTAAGACCTTGAATGTGTTAAAAGGCTTCTGTTAAAATGAGTTTCCGAAGCATATTGAGAGCCCCCGCGGCTGACATAATAATGTTTCTCTGACGGTTATCTCCAAACTGAAAACGTTGGGCCGTGATGCCGTTTTTATCCGCTACCGCTATCCAAACTAATCCTACGGGTTTTTCTGCTGATCCCCCGCTTGGCCCTGCAATCCCAGAAACGGCTATGGCATAATCCGAATTAAATTTTTTCAGAACGTTTTCAGCAAGTTGCTCAACACACTCTTTGCTAACGGCTCCGGTAGTGGCAAAAACGTTTTTGTCAACCTCAAGAAGTGTATGTTTTGCTTCATTTGTATAAGGCACAACGGCTCCTTTAAAAACGTCGGAAGCACCGGGAATAGCCGTAAATAGTGAAGAAATATAACCTCCAGTACAACTTTCGGCAAGTGCTACTGTTTTATTTCTTTCGCGCAGCAGCCTGCTTACTTCCTGTTCCAGATTATTATTCTCCTCACCATAATTTTCGAAACCATAAAAGTATTTTTCAATTAAGGGAATCAGATTTTTTATTTCCTCTTCAATATTTTGTTTCAAGGCTTCCTGATTATTTCCATAAGAAGAAAGTCTGAGGCGAACCATTCCCGGTTGCGGCAAATAAGCCAGCTTAATGTTTTTAGATGCAAGATTATCTTCCCATTTTTCTATCAATTCCGCTAAAACACTTTCGCCAATGCCCGTTGTAAGAACAGTTTTATGATAAATGTGGTCAAGGGTATATTCACGTTCTAATTTTGGTAAAATAAAATCGGTTACCATAGCTTTCATTTCGTAGGGAACGCCCGGCATACTTATAAAAATAGTTTTGTCTTTTTGCATCCACATTCCGGGAGCCGTGCCATTCGCGTTTCTGATCACCACGCACCCATTGGGAATCAGGGCCTGCTTCCGGTTGATCTCTGTTATTTCTTTTCCTCTTTGCGTAAAAAAGCGGGTCACATCTTCAAGTACATCTTTATTTATTTCAAGTGCCGCATTAAAATAATTTGAAAAAGTTAGTTTAGTGATATCGTCTTTGGTAGGGCCAAGACCACCCGTAATTAAAACAAGATCAGCGCGTTTAGCCGCACTGTCGAAGGCCTCCGCAATTGCTTTTTCATCATCAGCTACACTTGCCATGTGCGATACGCGTATTCCCGCCATGTTTAATTGCTGTGCTATCCAAACACTGTTAGTATTGGTGATTTGACCGATCAGAATCTCATCGCCTATGGTAAGTATTTCGGCTTTCATTATAAAAAATATTATAAAAAGATGTAATGTTAAACCTTTATCTTTGAATACAAATTTATTGATTTAAAACATGAAAAATATTTTTTTAATAAGCTGTGTGTTGCTTAGCGGAATTCTATCCTCACAAACATTCAAGGAAAAACTTCAACATAAAAAAGACAGCCTTGAAAAAGTAGCGAAGGAAAAAGCAAACGCGGTAATTCACACGTCATCTACCCCAACGCTTACCAACGAGGAGGTTATCAAAGGATTGAAAGAAGCATTAACAGTTGGCACTAACAAATCTTCCGAAGCAGCCGCCAAAGCCGATGGATACTTGAAAAACCCAAGGTTGTTTATCCCATGGCCACCCGAAGCGCTGGAGATGAAAACAAAACTTTTGAAATTAGGCTACAAGAAAAAAATTGAAGAATTTGAAACAAGTCTTAACCGCGCTGCGGAAGAAGCCGCTAAAAACTCCTCTACTGTTTTTGTTGATGCAATAACAAACATGAGTGTACAGGATGGCTTCGCTATTTTAAGAAGCCACGATACAGCCGCGACAAATTATCTGAGAAAAACCACCTACACGCCTCTAGAGGATAAATTCACACCCGTGGTTAAAGAGGCCATAAATAAAGTAAAGGTGACGGGTTACTGGACACCTCTTGTTACTGTTTATAATAAACTTCCCGGCGTAAAAAAACAAAATCCTGATCTGGATAAATATGTGACCAATAAAGCCATTAACGGTTTAATGATTTTAATTTCGGACGAAGAGGTTAAGATACGAAAAGACCCCGCGGCTAGAGTAAGTGAACTTTTAAAGAAAGTTTTTGGCAGTTAGTTTCAGATTGATTTAAAACTCGAGGTAAGGAATGATCTTGTTATAAAGAACAGGATCGTTCAAGATCTCTTTCAGATTGTCGGCATCTATGTAGCCCCGCCTTCTTTTATCAAGAATAAGTTTGGTTGTTTCGTAAGATAAATACGGATGCCTGTTAATGATTTTAAAATCATCATTATTTAAATCAATTTTTTTCGTCGCAGCCGAATTAACTGTGACCTGAGTCTTAATTTTCTCAAACATTTCTTCTGTAACTCCATATACTTCCAGCAGTTGTTCTTTATTGATGAATCCACCAAGCAAAGTTCTGTATTTTAAAATTCGTTTTGCAAATGCTGGCCCTATTCCATTGATATCAAGCAGTGCCAAGCTGTCGGCTGAGTTTAATTCAACGGTAGCGAATGTCTGTTCCTTTATTTCTTTTTTGTTTACTGCTACAGGATTGCGGTCATCAATTAGGATATATTCCTCAAGCCGCTTATAAAGCGCATCGCCTACGCCGTATACTTTTTTAAGATCTTCTTTCTTTTTAAACACGAATCCCTTGCTGCGGAATTTTAGCAGGATCGATGCCGTTTTATCACTAAAGCCTAATTGTATTAATTGTGCATGTGTAACGGAATTTGGATTAAAAACAAACATCTTGCCGGTGGGAGCAGAATGTTTTGTGTGCGCGGAAGTTGCAGCCGCGCTATCGAGACTTTTTTCAATTAATGGAAGATTGGCCAGAATTATTTCATCTTTCCGGATGAGGGAGGGAAGGATAGTTCTAACGATTAAAAGAACAAGACAAATAAAACACAACAGTAATAAACCCCGGCGTTGTTGTTTATTAAACCCAAAATAATTATTTAGCGCGTTTTTTATTCCGGTTTCTTTGAGCGGTTAAACAAATAAAATACCGGGATACCAATGCACATGATAAGAAGTCCCCAGGCGGTATTTTGAGGTTTAAATATGAGAAGATCGATGCAGATGGTAAGGGTGATAAGGATGTATAAAGCGGGTATAACCGGGTATCCGAATGCTTTGTAAGGGCGAAGAGCGTTTGGTTCTTTTTTCCGGAAATAAAACAATGTGGAAATGGTAATGATGTAAAATACGAGAGATGCAAACGTACAGTAGTCAAGCAGCGAACCGTAAGAGCCGCTCAGGCATAGAACAGAGGCCCAAACAGCCTGGATCCAAAGTGCCTTTGATGGAACGCCGTGTTTGTTGAGGTAAGCAGCAGGCTTGAAAAACAGATCCTGATCTGCCATTGATTTAAACAAACGCGAACCTGAAAGAATAAGTCCGTTGTTACATCCAAACGTTGAAATAATAATTAAAATAGCCATCAGGTAAGAGGCTGCATTGCCAAACACCGCGCTCATAGCAGCGGTTCCAACGCGGTCGTTTTGCGCGTAAGCAATTCCCTTTTCAAGGATAGTTGTACCGGTGGGATCGCCCATTGCGGGAAGCAGCATAAAATAAGCAACGTTGGCCAGAATATAAAGTAATGTAACCAGAAGCACGCCTGTTAAAAGTCCTAAAGGAATATTACGTTGAGGTTCTTTAATTTCTCCGGCAATAAAAGTCACGTTGTTCCAGGCATCACTGCTGAATAAGGATCCTATTAAGGCCACGGCGATCGCACTGAACAGAAGTCCGTACCCTGGCGAGCCCGCGCTTCCGGCAGGCGAAAAAGGGAGCTGAATGTTTTGCTGCCAGTAGCCAGCTTTTGATCCTACAATGAAACCGATAATGATAACGGCGAACAGAGCAAGTATTTTTGCGCTTGTAAATACTCTTTGAATAATTCTGCCATTATTAATGCCCTGTGTGTTTAGGTAGGTTAAAAATAAAATGGAGGTTACGCCAAGGAGTTGCGTGGTGCTGATTGTAAATCCGCCGAATGAAAAAATGATGTGTTGCTCATCAAAAAAAGGAATCAGTACTCCTACAAATCTTGCAAAGGCAACAGCAACAGCGGCAATAACACCGGTTTGAATCACCGTAAAAACTGTCCAGCCATAAACAAAGGCAGTTAGTTTTCCGTAAGCTCTTTGAAGATAAATGAATTGTCCGCCCGCATTCGGCATCATGCCTGCAAGTTCGCCGTAGCTGAGTGCCGCGAAAAGTGTAATCACGCCGCTCAGTATCCAGCAAAACAATACCCAGAAAGGAGATCCGAGCACGCGCATCATATCCGCACTTACTATAAAAATCCCCGAACCAATCATGCTTCCTGATACGAGCATTACTGTATCAAACAGGTTTAAGGTTCTTTTTGGTTCGCTCATAAATTAATTTCAAACGCTGCTAAAGATAATTAAATTTGCAAACTTAAATCAAGATATGAAGGTAATAGGTGATCGGG
>JACDDR010000137.1 GCA_013816895.1 Bacteroidota bacterium | reverse complement strand
AGCCAGGGCAAACCGATCTCTTTGGAGCGACACAAGATATAAGGTTCGGCGGAACTGCAACCGAAAGCGCAACCGAAAGCGCTCCTTCCTATAAAACAATAAAAGATGTTGAGCACCACTATGAACTCGTGGATACACCTGAAAAAATAACTCAGCTGTTATCTGTTTTAAATGGTGCATCAGAATTTTGTTTTGATAGTGAAACAACCGGCTTAAATGCTCTTGAAGCAGAAGTGGTGGGTATTTCTTTTTCAATTAAAGCACATCACGGGTGGTACGTTCCAATACCGGAGGAACGGCAACAGGCACAGGAAATACTGAACCGGTTTGTCCCTCTTTTAAACGACACTTCTAAAACATTAATTGGTCAGAATATTAAATACGATTATCATATTTTACAGAGTTACGGCATACAGATAAACAATAAAATGTTCGATACGATGGTAGCGCATTTTTTAATAATGCCTGAAATGCGCCATGGAATGGACATCCTGGCCGAGAGTTATTTAAGTTATTCTCCGGTGAGCATTTCAACCCTCATTGGAAAAAAAGGGAAAGAGCAGTTAAGCATGCGCCAGGTTCCTATCGAACAGATCAAAGAATATGCTGCCGAAGACGCTGATATAACACTTCAGCTGAAAGAAAAATTTGCGCCAGAACTTAAGAAGAATGAAGTAGAATCGCTGTTCAACGATGTTGAGGTTCCGCTTATAAAAGTACTGGCCAACATGGAGCGCGAGGGAATACATTTGGATGTAGCTTGTTTAAAAGAATTTTCAGGGCAATTACAAATTGATATCACTATTGTTGAGAAAGAGATCCAGGATTACGCGGGAACAAAATTTAACGTCTCCTCTCCTAAACAAGTGGGCGAAATTTTATTCGAGTATTTAAAAATAACAGAGAAGCCCAAGAAAACAAAGACCGGACAATATGCAACGGGCGAAGACGTCCTAAGCAAACTCGAAAAAGTTCATCCTATTGTCTCAAAAATTTTAGATTACCGTGAACTTGTAAAATTAAAAAGCACGTACGTGGATACTTTGCCTGAACTGATCAGCAAACACACCAGCCACATCCATACTTCCTTTAACCAGGTGGTAGCTGTTACGGGGCGTTTAAGCAGCGACAACCCCAACCTGCAGAACATTCCGATACGAACCGAACGCGGCAGGCAGATCCGGAAAGCATTTATTCCACGAGACAAAGATCACGTACTTTTAAGCGCCGATTATTCGCAAATTGAATTACGAATTGTTGCCAGCATTAGCGGCGATCCCAACATGTGCGAAGCGTTTCGTTTAGGAAAAGACATTCATACCGCAACGGCCGCAAAAGTTTTTGGTGTGCCTGAAAGCGAAGTAACAAAAGAAATGCGTTACAAAAGCAAGAGCGTTAATTTTGGAATCATCTACGGGCAGGGCGCCTTTGGTCTTGCTGAAAACCTCAACATTCCAAGAGCTGAAGCAAAAGCGCTTATCGACAATTATTTTAAAGAATATGCCGCAATAAAAAGTTACATGGATAATGAAATTAATTTTGCGAGGGAGAACGGGTATGTAAAAACTTTACTCGGACGTAAACGCTGGTTGCGAGATATTACTTCCAACAACGCAACGGTTCGCAGTTTTGCTGAACGTAACGCCATTAACGCGCCCATCCAGGGTTCCGCGGCAGACATGATTAAAGTGGCCATGATTAACATTGACCGTGAGCTCCGTGAAAAAAACTTTAAAACTAAAATGATCCTGCAGGTGCATGATGAATTAGTGTTCGACGTTTACAAACCTGAACTCGAAACAGTGAAGCCGATCATTGAACAATACATGAAAAATGCACTTCCTTTAAATGTGCCGGTAGAAGTAGGAATGGGCGTTGGTGAGAATTGGTTAGAGGCGCATTAAAAAAACTTAGCGCTGCAGCTGTATATAACCGGTCGCACTGTAATCTTTTCCGTCGCGGTCTTTTGCTTTAAAGATATAAAAGTAAGTCCCCGGAGAACTTTCTTTGCCGTGTATGTTGGTGCCGTTCCATTTATCATTCACCTCTTTCATTTCAAACTCCAGCTTGCCCCAGCGATCGTATATGAGGCAGTTCATTTCTGTTACATAGCGCATGACCGGGAAAAAGAAATCGTTGGATCCGTCGTTATTCGGAGTAAAGATATTTGGCAATGGCAGTTTTACATAGGGCGGATAATAGCCCGCGGTATCGCTTACAAACACAGATCTCTTAATTGTATCGTTACAGCCATTCGCCCCATAAGCTACAAGGACAATGTCATACAAAGCAGGATAGTTTAACGAAAGACTTGTTACGGTGTTCGTAGAAGTAGAGCCGTTACTGCACCACCAGTAAAAACCGGTAGCGGTAAACATATTGGAATTATTAATGAGCGTTACTGTCTCAGGCAAAACATTCTGAGTAGTTGTGAAGGTGAAATTAGCGCTCGCAGAAGGGCTCACAATAACAGTTTCCGTTTTTGATGATTTACAGCCCTGGCTTCCTGAACTTACAGTGTAAACAATGGTTCCCACGTTTGGAAACGCAACCGGGTTTGAACAGGTGCTGCAGCTTAAGCCAAGCGTTGGTGCCCAGGTATACGTGCTGGCTCCCGAAGCGGATAATTGTACTGAATTTCCGTAGCACACTGTTGCCGATGTGGCAGCAATGTTTACGTTTGGTATTGGAATAAAATGAGCTACAATACTATCGTTATTACTGAGGGTAATTGTTACAGCTGAATTTGTAGTTGCCGGCAATGGCACCCCGCTAAGCGTTGTCCAGTGGGAAAAACAATAACCGGGTTTGGCATTCGCTTTTAAATTATTGGGCATGCTTCCAGGGTATGTGCCCGACCAGGTAAAATTGGTAAGGTTCAAAGAATTAAAATCAACGGTGCCTGAATTAAGCGGAGCTACATTTATTTTTATTTTGTATGGACCGGTTACACTATAACAGCCATTAAAATGTTTGGTCACAGAATCGCAGCGCTGCTGGATAAAAAATTTAAGCGCCGCGACATTTTGCTGCCACTGCACCATTGTACCACCCCACTTCGCAACCTGCCCAGGCATTTCAGGGGTTATGGCAAGTACCATGCTGTCTAAAATTGTGGTCATGCGCTGGCAGCTTAATCCCGAATTTATGAGATCGAAATAACGCATCACATAATATTGCTTAAACGTTGGATTTGTCAGTAGCGCGTTAAGAATAGGTACATGGCCCTGACTTCCCGGGTTCCCGAGACTTTGGGGATCACAGGGATTAGCATTGGCGTTCAAATTAGGAACACCGGTATAGTTAATGTAATGTTTAAACGTTGCGTCCTCATCCCAAAGACTGTATTTCCATTTCTTCTGTGTGCTTGCAACGTTTGTGGCTCGCCACCAGGCTGTGTTCCAGTTAAGCCAATCTGAACACACCACATAAGAGTTTAGAATTACATAATCCGCCAGACTTTTTTCATCCAGCTGACTCACTACATAATTGTAATTTGCGGGATTAGTCATGCTGTTGCTTGTTATATAATTCTTCAGAGTGTTCCAGTCTGTTTGCGCCTGGGTGCCTCCATACGCAGACCAGGTACTTCCCCATGTTTGCAGATATTGCAATGAATCATCGCTTGAGTTATAATAGTGTTTGGTAAAATCTTTATCGTCCACTTTTTCTCTTACATCGTATACACCCCAGTATGCCCCGTTTACATAAAGTATGGCCGGAGCCCAGGTTCTTTCATCCAGGTGCATTTTTGCTTTTTGAGAAACCGTGTGAATATATGAATCGCGGATGTGTGCTCCTCCCAATTCACCATTAAAATTTGAATTTGGCAGGCCCTCGAAAGGATAATTATCATTGGCCGCGGCCTTTAAAATAATCCGCTGGTACTCCATGCGGTTTTTTGAATTGAAGATGGGGTGCTTAAGAGCGTTGTTTATTCCATATTCATCATGGCTTACAAAGTCAATAGCGCGTTGATTATAGAACCAGGAATCGTTACCATGCTTGTTGCTTTGCCCGTAACTTTCTGTCTTAAAAACACTGCCTTCAAAATATTCGAGCCCTACCTCCGGGTTTATTTGCGTTCCGGTAATCAACGTTAACAACTGGTCGCCAAATGCAGAAACCACATTTACCGTGTGTGTTACATTTATAAAATACGAGTTTGACTCTACAAAGCTGGCAAGCACGGAGGCATTGGTACTGGAGGCAATTGCGCGCAATACTTTGGTTGAGGAAATATTTATTGGAGCAGAGTACAGGGCTGATGATCCGTTGGGCGTAAAACCATTTGTTGTGTAGCGGATAGAAACACCTGCATCCGGCGAGGTGATAGAAACGTTTTGAGCGCCCGGATAAAAACCCGGAGCAATGTTCATGGAAGGTGTTGTTGCATAGCCTAGATATGGTGTAGCAGTGTTGTTGCTCGCGTTAGGTGTTGGGGCTATAAATACACTCCATGTGGCGGCACCATTGGTTGTACGGCCACGGGAATGACCAAGCTGTGTGCGTTGCGTTGTAAGTGAATCAAGAAGTACAAGGGCAGGACTGGAAAAAAGAATTTTATCGCTTTTACATTGCGTTAAAGAAAAATTAGTGTGAAGGTTAACCCCCGAGGTAACGTTTCTTCCGGATGCCCAGATGCGTAAAAAACTATTTGGGTTAATGGTTACGTTTCCGAATTTCCATTTTGCGGGATTGGTTGTTTTGTTGCTTAAACAATATCCAGTGAGATTTACAGGTGATGCCGTTGGATTATATAACTCTATCCAGTCTTCGGCAAAGCCAAAGTTATCAGTAAAAACGGTGAGGTTTGAGCAGGAGTATTCATTGATTATAACCTGTGAGCGCAACGAGGTTGCAAACAGAATAAAACAAAAAAGTACCGCCGTAATTTTGGTGTGCCCTAACTTTATTTTCATGTTACTTAAAGTTAGGGAATTTATTGTGTTAAAAAAGAATTTTAACAAAAGCCTGTTCAGACTTCCCTCCTCAGCCTGCCAACGGGAATATCGAGCTGTTCGCGGTATTTGGCAACGGTGCGGCGGGCAATGTTATAGCCCTTTTCCTTCAGCTTTGTACAGAGTTCATCGTCTGTTAAGGGATGTGACTTGTCTTCAGCAACTACATAGTCCATTAATATGCGCTTTATCTCGCGGCTGCTCACTTCCTCACCACTATAGCTACTCATGCTTTCGCTGAAGAATGTCTTTAATAAAAAGGTGCCGTAAGGCGTTTGAACATATTTACTGTTGGCCACGCGCGATACAGTGCTTAAATCGAGGCCGACGCGATTAGCGATGTCTTTTAAAATCATGGGGCGGATCTTACTTTCATCGCCGGTAATAAAATATTCTTCCTGATATTCAAGAATACATTGCATACACAAAAGAAGGGTGGTGTAGCGCTGGTTCAACGCTTCTATAAACCATTCGGCATTCTCAATTTTATTTTTAATAAAGCCTGAGGCTTCCTTTCCGGTTTTATTTTTACTCTTGGAATATTCTTTCAGCATCTCAACGTATGCCTTGCTGATCTTCAGATCGGGCATGTTCCGTCCGTTAAGCGTCAGTTCCGGTTTACCATCATTTACGTTAACCAAAAAATCAGGAACCACTTCGCTAACGCCTCCGCTTTTGGTATCATTGCTTCCCGGGCGGGGATTAAGATGTTTAATTACTTCGATAATGTCTTTCAGATCATCATTATCAATTGCCAGGCGGCGTAAAATTTTATCATAATGTTTTTTAGAAAACTCATCCATCTGGTGTTTTATCACCTCAATGGCTAAAACCACTTCGCGGGTTTTTTCTTTTTTCCGTTCCAGTTGAATCAGTAGACATTCCTGAAGACTTCGCGCGCCCACCCCCGCAGGATCAAAACTCTGGATGAGCAGAAGCATTTTTTCTATCTCTTCGTATGTAGTAGTGATGTTATAATTGAAAGCGAGATCATCTACAATAAGTTCAAGTTCTCTTCGTATGTAACCATCTTCGTCCAGACAACCGATCAGGTAAACACCAATGGTATATTC
Organism: Bacteroidota bacterium; assembly: GCA_013816895.1. GTDB lineage: Bacteria > Bacteroidota > Bacteroidia > B-17B0 > Aurantibacillaceae > Aurantibacillus. The sequence continues at coordinate 3,243 of JACDDR010000137.1, read as the reverse complement.
CTGGTCGTTGAGATCGCGCATGCCCAGCTGTTGTTCGAGCAGTTCATTAAACCCGATGCCTTCCACAACAACGTATTCGCGAGTTTCATCATCTGCTCCTTTATTTGAAATTTCATACTTGTAGGAATCCAGTTCTTCGGCATCCATATAGTCTTCCATCTCCACATCATTCACCACAGGCTTTTCTTCTTCGCGGGTATCGCCGTTCTCATCAAGTTCTTCTTCGCCGGTTTCGGGACCATCGTTTTCGTAAAGTTCTTCCTCCTGATCGTTCTCTCCTTCTTCGAGTGCCGGGTTGGCCTCCATCTCTTCCTTGATCCGTTCTTCAAGCGCCATGGTAGGCAGCTGCAACAACTTCATCAAAAGAATCTGTTGTGGCAATAGTTTTTGTGAGAGCCTGAGCTGCTGTGATTGTTTGATTGCCATAACTAGTTAACAGAACATAGAAAATAATCTTTTTTTCCGCGCTGAATTAAAATGTAACGGTTATTAATAAGATTGGAAGAAGTTACCATGGCCTCAATATTTTCTATTTTGGCTTTGTTCATCCTTACCCCGCCGCCCTGTATCATCTTCCGGGCTTCTCCTTTGCTTGGAAACACTTTTGTTTTTTCCGCAAGAAAATCCAGCACACCAACACCGCTTATAATTTCGTCTTTAGAAACTTCAAATTGCGGAACACCGTCAAACACATCCATAAAAGTTGATTCATCCAATTTGCAAAGGTCTTCCATTGTTCCTTCAAACAGCACCTTGCTTGTTTCCAGGGCCAGGTTGTAATCTTCTTCGCCGTGCACCATAACGGTTAGCGCTTTTGCCAATGCTTTCTGCAGCACAAATTTTCCCGGATCTTTTTTATGTTCTTCGATCAGCGCCTCAGTTTCTTCTTTAGTGAGGAACGTAAATATTTTAATAAAATTTTCAGCGTCTGCATCCGGGGTATTTCTCCAGAACTGGTAGAATTTATAAGGCGAGGTTTTGGTTCTGTCGAGCCAGATATTTCCACTCTCTGATTTTCCGAACTTGGAACCGTCGGATTTTTTGATGAGCTGCGTGGTTATAGCATAGGCCTCGCCGCTGCATTTACGGCGGATGAGTTCGGTGCCGCTGGTAATATTGCCCCATTGATCGGAGCCTCCTAATTGAATTTTACAGTTTTTATTCTGGTACAGAAAATAAAAATCGTAGGCCTGTAAAAGCTGGTAACTGAATTCGGTGAAGCTCATACCCTGCTCCAGACGGTTTTTCACCGAATCTTTAGCCATCATGTAATTCACCGTTAAAAATTTTCCAACATCGCGGATAAAGTTGATGAAGGAATAATTTTCCATCCATTCGTTGTTGTTTATCAGTTCAGCGCTGTTTACTCCGCAATTGGTATTTAAAAATTTTTCGAGTTGACTTTTAATGCCCGCAATATTTTTCGCCAGGCTTTCTTCGTCCTGCAAATTTCGTTCAGCCGATTTTCCGCTTGGATCTCCTACCATGCCTGTGGCGCCACCAATAAGGGCAATGGGCTTATGGCCGGCCTTCTGCAAGCGGATGAGTGTGATGATCTGTGTAAGACTGCCCACGTGAAGTGAATCGGCCGTTGGATCAAACCCAATGTACGCGGTCACCATTTCTTTACTTAATAACTCTTCGGTACCCGGCATCATATCCTGCATGGCGCCGCGCCACCTGAGCTCTTCTACAAACGAACTAAACATAACCTTAAAATTACGAATATTCTTTGTGTTCCCCGCCCTGCGCCTTTGAAAGATTTTGTAAATTAGGATCATGTTTATATACAATGTCACGGTAAATATTGCCCAGGAAATTCAGGAGGAATGGTTAAAGTGGATGCGGGAAACGCATATGCCCGATGTCATGAAAACCGGTTGTTTTGTTGATAACCAGATGCTCAAGGTCTTGTTTGTTGAAGATGAGGGGCACACTTACTCGATACAATATAAGTTTTTAGAAATGGCAGATATTGAAAAATATCAGAAAGAATTTGCTCCGGCGCTGCAGGCCGACTATAAAAGAAAATTTGAAGGAAAGTATGTGGCGTTCAGAACGCTGCTGGAAATCGTGGATTAATCAGCGGCTGGGACACGAATTTGCACGAATTACACGAAGAGTTGCTGCAGATGGCACGGAGAAAGCAAAGCTACTAATTGCACGAAGTCCACTAATTGCCAAGGCCACTAACTATGCGAAGAAACTGCCGCAGATTTGCACAGATGGCACAGATGAAGCAAAGCCACTAATTACACGAAGTTCACTAATTATCAAGGCCACTAATGCTTACGGCCTTACTTGCCGGAGATTTGCGCCACAGATGTCTCTCTACCGATCGACATGACAGCCTTACGTCATCGCGAGGCATACCAAGAAACACCAAGCCGAAGCGATCTCTTACTCCGAACCCTGAAACAAAGCAAAGCTACTAATTGCACGAAGTCCACTAATTGCCAAGGCCACCAACTATGCGGAGAAACTGCCGCAGATTTGCACAGATGGCACAGATGAAGCAACGCCACTAATTACACGAAGTTCACTAATTATCAAGGCCACTAATGCTTACGGCCTTACTTGCCGGAGATTTGCGCCACAGATGTCTCTCTACCGATCGACATGACAGCCTTACCTCATCGCGAGGCATACCAAGAAACACCAAACCGAAGCGATCTCTTACTCCGAACCCTGAAACAAAGCAAAGCTCCTAATTGCACGAAGTCCACTAAATCTGCGCCAAGTCTTATAAGCCACAGATTTCACTGATTTTCGCAGATTCTGTTTTTGCATAACTGGGACACGAATTTGCACGAATTACACCAATAATATATAATAATGCAGTGGGGGAATTTTTCTTAATTCGAACAATTCGTGTTAATTCGTGTCTAAGATTAACAAACTTATACCAACAAAAAATGCCGGTAACCAACCGGCATTTCTTGAACCAAAGCAACCAATTGTTTAACCCTTAATTATAACAATTGAAGCTTACTCTCTTAAACAACAGCAACTAGTTCATTTTGAAAGGTGGAATTTTTCCTTCTTTCATTAATTGCAAACTTTTCTTTTTATGCTCTTCAAAACTCCCGAAGGCCAATGCGTCTAGCATTTCCTGGCGGGTCATATCAGGGTTACCGAATTGTTTGCGAATGTCTTCCGAACAACGGTCAACATACTTTTCAAACTTTAACGGAGCCCATACATATTCTTTTTTTACCGCATCTTTTTTAATAGCAAATTCTT
>JACDDR010000008.1:41079-56741 GCA_013816895.1 Bacteroidota bacterium | reverse complement strand
ATTGGTTTTTGGGGGAGCCTGGTCTATTATAATTCTTATTTACCTGAAATTGCTTCCGAGGGAAACCAGGACAAGGTGAGTGCCAAAGGTTTTGCAATGGGTTATTTCGGAAGTTCATTATTATTGATCATTTGCCTGGCTATTATTATGGGAGTCGGAAAAGAGTACACGAAATATTCTTTTCTGCTGGTAGGCTTCTGGTGGATCGGTTTTGCGCAGGTTACTTTTTTACGCCTGCCTAAAGTAATTCATACTTTGCGTGGGCCGGAGAAAAGAAATTTATTTTCAAAAGGTTTTAAGGAACTGAAATCTGTTTTCTCACAGGTTATTAAATTAGCGCAGCTAAGGCGTTTTCTTACAGGTTACTTTTTTTATAACATGGGCGTGCAAACCGTAATGGTGGTGGCTGTTTTATTTGCGCGGAACGAAATTATCTGGGAAAATGAAAAAGCCAAAACAACTTCTCTTATCATCAGCATATTGATCATTCAGTTTGTTGGCATTGCCGGCTCCTTTATCTTCTCAAGGATTTCGAATAAAATCGGAAATATAAAGGCGCTTATGATCGCTATTTTTATCTGGATCTTTATTTGTGTTTTCACCTACAGTGTAGCAACACTACCTTACCATTTCTATATAGTGGCTTTTTTGGTAGGTTTTGTAATGGGAGGTATTCAGGCTTTATCCAGAAGCACATACAGCAAGTTGCTTCCGGACACGGAGGACAACACCAGCTTTTTTAGTTTTTATGATGTTATGGAAAAACTGGGGATGATCCTGGGCACTGTTACTTTCGGATTGATCAGCGAAATTGCGGGTGGAATGCGCGCTTCTATTCTTTCGTTAATTTTGTATTTTATTCTTGGCTTCCTGGTGCTTCTCAGCATGAATAAAAAAATTCCGAAAAAAGCCTAAAAATAAATTTTAAGCCACGCTTTTTGGTAAATTTAGAAATGCGCAGGTTTCTTATTTATTTTTTATTTCTTCTGACACAGTTAGGATATGGGCAGTTGACATTTTCAGATCAAAACCCTGACCTTGGCGTAATTCCTGAAGCTTATGAAATAAAAGGGGACGTCATCATTAAAAATGAAAGCGAAAAGAAAATATTTCTTTTACGGGCCGATGCAGATAAAGGGATAAAAGTGTTTGCCTCAAAAAAAACATTGTTACCAAAGGATACCTGCCTTTTAATAATTTCATTTATTCCCGATTCAAAAGGAAAATTCAGGAAAGGCGTTAAACTTGTTGCCAGCGATAAAGACAAGCCCTATGAGTTGAGTATTAGCGGTAATCTCAATAACGTGAAGCAGGATGATAAAACCGCATGTTTTTATTTCGGTAGCCGGCAGAACAGCAACGTGAAAATAAAAGATGGTGTTATGAATGTTCCTGAAACTCATGAACCAAGAGATGTTACCAATAAGATGCCAAACAACGCTTCTGAACCCGTTGTTACAAAAACGCTTGAAGCTACACCAAAGAAAAAGCCGGAACCTGTTGATATGGGTAAGCTTCCTTTACTGGAATACAAACCAAACAATATTGTGTTCCTTATAGACGTAAGTAATTCAATGAAAGACTCTGCAAAACTCCCGCTCATGAAAAAGGCGATGTATGCTTTGATTGATGCGGTAAGAGATGTAGATAAAATTACATTACTAACTTATTCGGATAGTGTAAAAATTATAAAAGAAGGAGTGAGCGGCTCTGAAAAACAGCAGTTAAAAGAAATAGTTTCCGGATTAAAAGCGCATGGCCTTACAAAAGGAAATAAAGCCATTCTTCGAAGTCAATCAATTGCGCAGAGAAATTATATCGCTGAAGGAAATAACCAGGTGATCATGGCCACTGATGGTAAATTCAGGTTTTACAGTGAAGATCAAAAGAAATGGAATGAAGCTCAGGGTAATAAAAAAATTATTCTTACAACCGTTGCATTCGGGGATGATAAAGATGCTATGAAAAATCTGAAAGAGATTGCCGAAATTGGAGAAGGATCTTTTATTCACATGAAAAAAAACAGCAGCGATGAGAAGCTTCTGGAGGAAATTAAGACAAGGAGTAAAAGATAAAGCTTACGTCGATCTCTGACAGAGGTTAAAACTCTGTCAGAGATCAGAAAGTTAAAATTTGTAAATTTTGAAAGGAAGACGTATTGACATCGACTATATAAGTATGAAAAAGCCAATTTTATCAGTCATCTTAATTTTAACTGCAGCTTTAGGCGCATGCCAGAGCGGCACGAACACATCTACGAACCAGGTTAACAATCCCAAAAAAGCTATGGAAACAAGTTATAATAAAACAGATGAGGAGTGGAAAAAAACCCTTACTCCGGAACAATACTATGTATTACGTCAAAAGGGAACAGAAAGTCCGCATTCGAGCGACCTCAATGGTAATTTTGACGAAGGAACCTACGTTTGCGCAGGTTGCGGAACCGAATTATTTACAAGCAAACAAAAGTTTGATGGCCATTGCGGGTGGCCAAGTTTTGACAACGAAATAGGCGGAGGGGACAGAGTAAAAAAGATCAAGGATTTTTCGCATGGTATGGTGCGTACCGAAATTGTTTGCGCTAAATGCGGTGGTCACCTTGGGCATATTTTTGATGATGGTCCTACTTCAACAGGTCAGCGTTACTGCGTAAACGGCCTGAGTCTTGGTTTTAAAAAGAAAGAAGAAACGAAGTAATAACCATTCTCATCTTGTAAAAAATTAAGCCCGACCGGAAAAACGGTAGGGCTTTTTCATATCGAAGTTGATGATCAGAATAAAGGTTGAACCGGTTTGTTTTGAAGTATACCGTCTATCTTTTCCATTATCTCAGTGGTTAGCAGGGGCACTACCTCAAGCGAAGTAAGAGTTTCTTTCAATTGCTCCGGTTTGCTGGCTCCGAGTATGGTCGTACTTACATTCGGATTTTTTACGCACCAAGCTATGGCCATCTTCGGCAAACTCGTCCCTAACGATTTGGCGAGCTGATCAAGTTGTTTGGTTTTATCAATACGCGTAGGATCACTCAACGTTCTTTCCTTTAACCAGTCCATCCCTTCCAGATGTAAACGGTTGTCGGTTGGCATGCCATTGTTGTATTTACCGGTTAGAAGTCCGCTTGCTAAAGGACTCCAGATGGTTGTTCCCAATCCGAAATCGCGGAATAATAGTAAAAAATCTTTTTCCAGTTTTGTTCTTTCGAACATGTTGTATTGCGGTTGTTCCATTGTTGGACCGATAAGGCGGTTTCTTTCTGCAAAAACAAAAGCCTGCATGATCTCATCGTTTGCCCATTCGCTGGTGCCCCAGTATAAAATTTTCCCCTGTTGAATAAGGGTGTTCATTGCCCACACGGTTTCTTCAATCGGAGTGTTTTTATCCGGACGGTGACAGAAAAAAAGATCGATGTAATCAACCTGCAGGCGCTTTAATGCAGCGTGACAGCCTTCTATAATGTGTTTCCGGGACAATCCCGTTTGGTTTGGCTTAGAATCTTCATATCCGAAAAACACCTTACTGCTCACACAATAAGAGCTGCGGGCCCAATTCTTCTTTTTAAGAATTTCACCCATAACGGTTTCAGATTTGCCGCGGGCGTAAATTTCAGCATTGTCAAAAAAGTTAACGCCATGTTCGTAAGCAATGCTCATGAGTTCATCAGCAGTATTGTCGCCGATTTGTTTTCCAAATGTTACCCAGCTTCCGAATGAAAGCGCGCTGAGTTGTAATCCTGATTTACCTAGTCTTTTGTATTCCATAAAAAATGATTCGCTAAGGTATTGGTAATTTCCAACAATAAAAAAGGGCCCCGAAAGGCCCTCTGATTCACGTGGTTTAAAACTAGTTGACGATGAGTTTACTTTTAAACACATCCGAAGAATTATTTCCGGTTATAAAGTAAATTCCTTTTGCAAGGTTTTTCACCTCTATTGAAGGTGTGTTTTCAGTTAAGTTTAGCGTCATAACAATTTGTCCGAGTTCATTGGTAATAATTAAAGAAATCTGAATATCCGATTTTACAATAAACGTTCCATTGGATGGATTCGGATAAACAGAGATAAGATCTGAAGAAGTGTTTAGTTTATTTACTCCCACACAGCCTGAAACCGATTGTGTAAATGCAGTAGAATTGGAGCATCCGCTGGCATTCGTTCCGTTTAAGGTATAGGTAGTGGAAATGGTTGGAGATACAGCAATAACACTCGTACTTGCACCGGTATTCCAGGAATAGGTAGTAGCGCCTGTTCCGGAAAGCGTAGCGGTATTTCCTGAACAAATTAATGAAGCATTGCTTACAATGCTAATGGTAGGAAGCGCGATTGCAGAAACGTTGATCGTAAGCGTACTATTACAAAGATTAGCGTCCGTGCCCGTTACAGTATACATTGTAGTAGTTGAAGGATTTACAGCTGTGCTGGCAGTACCTGCGCCTGTATTCCAGGAGTAACTAGTTGCCCCGCTTGCCGTTAAAGTAGTTGTGCTGCCTGAACATACTGTAGCGGTGCCGGAAATTGTAAGCGTTGGATTCGGATTAACAATTACATTAACCGTGTACGCGTTGGTACAACTGTTAGCAGCTGAACCGGTAACGGTATAATTAGTGGTATTCAAAGGTGCGGCAACAATGCTTGCAGAATTAGCGCTAGTATTCCAGGTATAGGACACTGCGCCCGAAGCAGTGAGTGTTGAGCTTCCTCCGGCACACACGGTGTTATTCCCTGTAACGTTTACTGTTGGATTCGACATGACCGTGATCGCTGTGGTTTGGGTATTGACACAATTGTTAAGATCGGTGCCTGTGACCGTATAAACAGCGTTTGAAGGAGGCGATAAACTTGCAGATGCAGTTGTAGCGCCGCTGCTCCAGGTATAAGTGTTTGCGCCGCTCGCCGTATTTATTACAGATAATCCGGCGCATACGGTTGGTGTGCCCGTAATAGTAAGTGTTGGTAATGCTGCAACGGTTACACTAACGGTTTGCGTATTGGTGCAACTGGTTCCGGTTGTTGTATAAGAATAAACGCTGGTTGTAGTCGGACTCACCACTACAAAAGATGCCGTTGAATTTCCGACCGACCAGGTATAGCTAAAGGCATTGCTCACCATTGTCAGCGTTGAAGAATTTCCGATACAAATGGATGGCGTGGTAACATTCGTGGTTAGGTTTGCTACCGCGATAGTATCGGCGCCTACTGAACATCCGTTTCTTACAGCCACAATATAATTACTACCGGTACTTACCGAAGTTGAATTGGTGATAGCACCATTGTTCCACAACACCTGTGTATAAGTGCCGGTAATACTTAATCCAAGTGTATTTGTAGGACAAAGCAGCCAGCTGTTACCCTGATTAATTGTAACGGCAACTGTTGGCACATTCACCGCAAAGTCGGTGCTGTTAAAAATCAGATTATCTAAAAACTTAAGGTTCGAAGTAACGCCCGGATCATTAGGGGTTGTAAACGCAGCGTAAGCACCAGCCAGTTTAAACGAAGTTGTAGAAGGTTCAAGAACTTCAGAAGCAATATGAGGAAAATAAACAAGACCATTGATGGCGCCATTACACGAAGTAAAATCTTTTATATTCGTCATTTTCATTGCATTCATATCAAGCGCGCAACCTTTAAGATTTGGTGCCTGATTCGCCGCTCCAAGTGTGTAGGTTGTGTTATCTGTCCAGCAGAAAAATATTTTACTCCCGTCTGATGTTCTTGAAATTTGGGGTTGCATATCCATCGTTACCGTGTTTGTAGTGCTTGGTCCCCAGCCTCCTCGGCCCGCATTTACATTTCCAAGATCATAGGCTGTCCACACGCCACTCAAAGAGGTAATGTCGTACACGTGATGGGTGAAGCCAAAGTAAACCGAATAGCCGTTGTTACCGTTACATATAGTTGTAAGCATGTGGGGACTGCCATTTTTATCCACCGTTAAATCATGTTCAAACGCGGTGGATAAAACATTTGTTCCTGTAAGAATAGATGTAACGCATGGAAATTGATTTATATCAACCTGGATTGGCCCCGCCCATGTAGCACCGCCATCAATGGTTTTATAAAATATCGGGTAATACGCATAATTTGCTGGGCCGGTTGAAAGATGCCCTAGAAAACTCATCCAGCCTTTCATTCCTGTTGGATCAAAAGCGATATTATAATCTCCTACTTGTGCTGTTCCATTAAATGCTGTATTCAGCGAAGGGGTTACGGTAAAATTAGTTGCCCAGTTAATATCATTCGATCCGTTCCATGTGCCTTTATAGATTTTGAAACCGGAGACGAGGGTTCCGTTATACACTGCATCAACCGACCAGAAGATCCCGGGCGCTCCTTTTGTAAGCGAATGAGGGATAAGAGAGTTACCGGGAGTGTTGTAGGTTTCTGTATTGCCCGTACCGTTTAACTTCCGGACCCCTGTAACATATCCGTTCCAGGTGCTCGTAACAGAATTAATTGTTGCGGCTAAATAACCAAGGTACGCATTGGCAGAAACAGTATTTGTTGCGGGATTATAAATTACCGCATTGGGATAACGGGCAGGCGTTGTAAGCGTTGGGTTAAGCGGACCTATATCGTTGGTCCAGCTGGTTCCTCCGTTTGTGGAAACGTCATAACGGATATTTCCTGAGCTTCCGCCAAATGCGCCGGCGTTATTACGATGCGCCAATACAATCGTATTAAGATTTTTATCTGCGGCAATAGGATTGGTACTGTTACGGATCATTGTAAGCATGTTGCTGGCAGAACCTAAGCTTGTGGTGGCCGCGCACTGTCCGAAAATAATAGTTGGCAGCATTAAAGCCGCAAAAGCGACCATTAAATTGGTGTAAATTTTTTTCATAATTTTTGAAATTCTAACGATTAAAAATAGACAATTTTGGCGGATTAGCAAGTGAAATCTTTTAGCAGAGGAAAAGAAGAATTACTTCACCAGCACTTTCGGTTCCATCATGTCCAGGATCGCATATTTCACACCTTCCCTGCCAAGACCGCTTTCCTTCACACCACCATAAGGCATCTGATCGAAACGCATTGTAGGGACTTCGTTGTGAAGAACGCCGCCCACCTCACAATTGTTGAACACGTAATCAAGTTCTTTTACAGAGTCAGTAAAAACACCACACTGGAGTCCGAATTTTGTATCGTTAATTTTTTCAACAGCATCTTCAATTTCACCATTATATTTTTCAATGCAAATAACCGGACCAAAAACCTCTTCAGCATTCACTTTCATTTTTGATGTGGTATTGGTAAGAATAGTAGGTTCAAAAGAACTTCCTTTTCGTTTTCCGCCACAAACTAATTTGGCCCCTTGCTTAACAGCTTCATTAACCCAGGCCTCCACACGCTTTGCATTTTCCTCATCAATCATGCAGGATACCTGTGTTTTCACGTCAAGAGGATCTCCTGCCTTTAATTTTTCGGCCGCTTTTTTCATGGATTTCAGAAACAGATCAAAACTGTTTTTATGAATAAAAAATCGTTGCGCGTGAATGCAGATCTGGCCGCTGTATGAAAATGCGCCGCCAATACATTTTTCGATGATCTGTTCAACGTTTACGTTTTTTGAAATTATTACTCCTGCGTTTCCACCAAGTTCAAGAACCACTTTTTTCTTTTTACTTTGATCTTTTAGTCTCCACCCTATTTCAGGCGAACCCGTAAAACTTAACAGACTAATACGGTCGTCTGTTACCAGCAGGTTTCCTGTTTCCCGAGTCATCGGAATAATTGACACCATTCCTTTTGGAAGATTTGTTCTGTCAATGATTTTTGCAAGTTCAAGCGTTGAAAGTGGAGTAGTGGATGCAGGTTTTAAAATAATGGGACAGCCCGCCGCTATTGCCGGAGCAATTTTGTGTACAGCCAGGTTCATTGGAAAATTAAAGGGAGAGATTCCCGCGACAATCCCAATAGGAAAGTAACGCACAATACCTTCTTTTCCTTTTCCGTTTGCAGTCCAGTCCAGACTCAGGTAATCATTAGGAAGACGTTTGCATTCTTCAGCAGCAATTAAAAATGTTTGTGCAGCGCGCTCAATTTCACTTTCCGCGTAAATAATTGGCTTACCGCTTTCAATGCACAATACTTCGGCGAGATGCTTTTTATCTTTCAGTAAGGCTTCATGAATTAATTTAAGCGCGGTATATTTTTCAAAGGAAGATAGTCCCCTGCAAGCCTGTTTAACGCTCTCCGCTGCGCGGATGGCCTTGTCAAGCAGCTTTGCATCGGCCTGGTAAGTGGTAGAATATATTTTGCCAGAATATTTATTCGTGACTTCCAGCTTTTTAGTAGCGGTTAAAAACTTTCCTCCGCAATAGATTTTGTATTCCTTCATATCAGCTACTAATTTATTACTTTTGCTTTACTTTGTTGACAGTTACATGAGCAAGATTGAAATTAATCCGCAGTTTGAGCAAGTACTCAATTTCATTAATCATACCAACCAGATTGTTTTTCTTACCGGTAAAGCGGGCACTGGCAAAACAACGCTGTTAAAGTACATTAAGCAAAATACCTATAAACAGATTTCTGTTGTAGCTCCGACTGGTGTTGCGGCCATCAATGCCGGGGGATCGACCATACACTCTTTTTTCCAGTTTCCTTTTACACCTTTCCTTCCTTCCTTAAGGGAGGGCATTCCCGACAAAAACAGTTTGCCGGTCTTAAAATACAATTCCCAACGTCTTGCTATTTTTAAGAACCTCGAATTACTTGTAATTGATGAAGTAAGTATGGTGCGCGCGGATATGATGGATCAGATTGATGCAACATTGAGACAGACGCGGAAGAAGTGGCACCTTCCTTTCGGAGGAGTACAAGTGATGCTCATTGGCGATATGTACCAATTGTCGCCGGTTGTTCAAAATGAAGAGTGGCGCATATTAAGCGATTACTATAATAGTCCGTATTTTTTCGACAGTCTGGTGATAAAAAACAATCCGCCGGTTTTCATAGAGCTGGATAAAATTTACCGCCAGAATGAAAGTACGTTCATTGAACTTCTGAATAAAGTGAGGAATAATATTATGGATCTCAAGGATCTGGAATTGTTGAATTCTCACTACAAAGCAAACATTACGCAGGAAGATTACCAAAATAATGTAACACTCACAACGCACAACCGTAAAGCAGACGAAATAAACCTGCGCTCTCTGAAAGCCTTACCGGGAAAGGAGTACAAGTTCTTCTGCAAAGTAGACGGTAATTTTTCTGAAAAAAATTATCCCGCCGATGAGCAGCTTATTTTAAAAATTGGAACGCGCGTGATGTTCCTGAAAAATAATGTTGAAAAAAATTACTATAACGGTAAGATCGGAGTAGTGTCTTACATCGATCAAGACTCCATTAAAGTAAAATGCGATGAGGATAAATATGAAATTGAAGTTCAGCGTGAAGAGTGGACAAACGTTTCTTATAAAGTGGATAAAAGCACCAAGCACATTGAGGAAGAAGTGTTGGGAACATTTAAGCAGTATCCGCTTCGCTTAGCCTGGGCAATTACCATTCACAAAAGCCAGGGATTAACTTTTGATAAATTAATAATTGATGCTGCCGAAGCTTTTAGCAGCGGACAGGTATACGTGGCTCTTAGCCGTTGCCGTGGATTAAAGGGGTTAACATTAAGTTCAAAGATCAGTCCGCAAAGTTTAATGAATGATAAACGTATTGTGGAGTTTTCGACTAACAAGCAGGATCACGAACAGGTTAATTCCATTTTTTCGGGTTCGCGTAAAAATTATATTAAAACTGTGCTTACCGGTTTATTTGATTTAAACGAAATGCATTTTTTACGTTCGGATGCGGGGGGAATAGTGATGGTACATAAAACACGCGTAAATAAAGATGGCCTTGAATGGAGTGAGAATTTTTTTCAGCACCTGGATTCATTATGCGATGTTTCCAGGAAATTCACGAACCAGTTAGGATCTCTTGTTGAGGCAGCTCACAACGTTGAAACGGATGTGAATCTTCAAAGCAGGATTCAGCAGGCCGCTGTTTATTTTGAAGTGGAATTAAAAAAATGCGTGGATAAATTAAAAAATTGCACGCTTGTAACTGAAAGCAAAGAAGCGTCAACAGAGCTGAACGAAATTTTTCAGAATTTATTCGATGGCCTGTTTCAGAAACAGGCCTTGATCAAAACATTAACTACGGGTTTTGTATTCACGGAGTTCATAAAAAATAAGTTGCAGTTAAAATATCCTGAATTTAAACTGAATATTTATGCCAGCGCTAAAAATACCAAAGTAAATTCCGATGTGGATCATCCGGCATTATACCGTTCCCTCCTGTTGTTGCGCGATGAGATCTGCAACGATGAGCAAAAACCAATTTATATGGTGGCGAATAATAAAGCACTGACCGAACTAGCAAATTACCTTCCAACAAAAGAAAGCGATCTCCTTCAGATCACAGGATTTGGGAAGGCGCGGGCGGAGGCCTATGGGGAGCAATTTTTAAAATTGATAAAAGATTACATGCTTGAAAATGATCTTGAAACAAAAATGGGAATCAAGGCTCCGAAAAAGGCAAAAAAAAGTAAAAAAGAAAAGGAAGAAAAACTGGCTGTAAGTATAAAGGAGGCTGATGGCGATGAGTGGTATTCGTTAAACGATGTGGCCAAAGAAAAACCAAAGGAAAAAGAAAAGAAGACACCAACTAAAGAGCAAACCTTCCGTTTGTTTAAGGAAGGCAAAAAACTGGATGAAATTGCCAGAGAACGCGGTTTTGCGTTGAGTACGGTGGAAGGCCATCTGATTCCCTATATCGCCAGCGGCGAATTAAACATAGATTATCTTGTAAGTCGCCAAAAGCAAAGCCTGATATTAAAAGCCCTGGAAAATTTTAAATACGAAACCGGTTTAAATCCTGTAAAAGCAAGTCTGCCGGAGGATATTAGCTTTTCTGAAATTCGCTATGTGCTGGCCGGGAAACTGAAAGATAAAATGTAGGAGATTAGTTCGGGCGCTCTTTCGTAGGATGTGTCTCAAAGATTTTCAGGCCCTCTAAACTTAAAAATGCTTCACTTTATTTATTTTAACATCATTTATAAATAAGTGATATCTGTAAACTTCTTCTTTAGTTGTGCAACATTTACGTTTTATAAGTTCTCACCTTTGTAATGTACTCACCCACTAAAAACACTAAACATGAACACTTCAGCATTAAATCTTTTTATAGTTGACGACAATATGTTAACTGTAACAGACCTAAAGTATTATTTACAAAACAGGTTTGGAACCGGAATTAATATCTCAACTTTCAGCGATGGTGACAGTTGCCTGAAAAAAGTAGATAAAGAAACAAATGTGGTTATTCTTGATTATTTCATGGAAGGTAAAAATGGACTAGAGACCCTGAAATTAATTAAAGACATAAATCCAAAAACGGAGGTAATCATGTTGTCCGGCAATGACGACATAGGAATTGCCATTGATTCTTTCCGACTCGGCGCAACAGACTATGTTACAAAAGGCCAGGGGTCACTAAAAAAGATCACTAAACTTGTATATTATATTATCACCGCGCCGATAAGAATACTTGGCGAAGAGTTTGGTGTATCTAAATTTGTGGCTGTTCTCCTTACTACTTTTATAGCTTTAGGCATTATTACCTTCGTCGCTTACAAACTGATGAACTAGCCAATTATCTACAATTAAGGTAAAATATTCATTAATTATTGTTATCTTGCTCTTATTACACATGGTCGAAAAAAGAACTGTTTAATTGTTTGACTTTCTTCTAACATTGCCGCTTAAGCAACGTTAACCCTGTGTAATAATCATTTAACAAAAAATTAATTTGAAGCTCTTTATAAAATACATGGTAAGCACCCGTTGTAAAATGGTTGTTAAAGAAGAATTGAAAAAAATGAACCTGCATTTTATTGTGGTTGATTTAGGCGAAGTTGATATCATGGAAAACATTACTATAAATCAGCGCGAACAGCTAAAAACAGCTTTACTCCTCTCAGGCCTCGAGTTAATGGATGATAAAAAAGCAGTGCTGATCGAAAAAATAACAAACGTCATTATTGAAATGATCCATCACTCGGAGGAAGTTCCGAAAGTGAATTATTCGGATTTTATAGCGGAAAAACTAAATTTCGATTATACTTATTTGTCCAATATTTTTTCAGAAGTAAAGGGCATTACTATTCAACAATTTATTATCGTTCATAAAATAGAGCGCATAAAAGAATTGATCATCTACGATGAATTAAATATTTCTGAGATTGCCTGGAAGATGAATTACAGCAGTGTGGCGCATTTATCAAATCAGTTTAAAAAGATTACAGGTTTGTCGCCCTCACACTTTAAGCAATTAAAGGACAAAAGACGCAGCCCGCTGGAGGACATTGGTAATTAAACTTTAAGATAATGGAAACGACTACACCTCAGGATTCCCAGTATGCAAGAAATTTAATTGAAGCAAGCCGGGATCCTTTAATGGCCATAAACGCTCTGGGAAAAATAACGGATATAAATCAGGCAACAGTAAATATTACGGGTATCTCCAGAGAAAAACTTACCGGTGCAAATTTTTTAGATTATTTTACCGAGCCAGAAAAAGCGCAAAAAGCGTATGAATTAATATTTGAAAAAGGATATATAACCGATTATTCTCTTACTTTAATTGGTGGTAAAGGTACCCAGGTGCTTTGCAACGGATCGGTTTACAAAGATGAGAATGGAAAAATAACAGGAGTTGTAATAGTGGCCAGGCATGTTAATTTGCGGAAAACAGATGAACTTATTCTCGCCAACAGAGAACTTGCTTTTCAAAATGAAGAGAAAGAAAAACGGGCAGATGAGTTATTCATCGCCAACAAAGAGCTTGCTTTTCAAAATCATGAGAAGGAAAAACGCGCCGGAGAGTTATTTATTGCAAACAAAGAACTTGCTTTTCAAAATGAAGAGAAAGAAAAACGTGCGAACGAGCTGATTATTGCCAATGAAGAGCTTGCTTTTCAAAATCATGAGAAGGAAAAACGCGCCGGAGAGTTATTTATTGCAAACAAAGAACTTGCTTTTCAAAATGAAGAGAAAGAAAAACGTGCAGATGAGTTGATTATTGCCAATGAAGAGCTTGCGTTTCAAAACGAAGAAAAGGAAAAAAGAGCAGGAGAGTTATTCGTTGCCAATAAAGAACTTGCTTTTCAAAATAAAGAAAAGGAAAAACGTGCCGCTGAATTAGTGATCGCAGATATAGAACTCGATTTTCAGAACAAGGAAAAGGAAAAGCGCGAGATCGCCAATAAAGAACTGGAAGCGTTAAGTTATGCAGCTAAATTATCGTCGCAATATTCGCTAAGCCTTATTGAGGCCAGTCGAGATCCCCTGGTTACTATTAGTCCGCAGGGAAAAATTACTGACATGAACCAGGCTACCGCAAATATTACCGGTATGACCCGTGAAGAGCTTACCGGTACCGATTTCTTTGATTATTTTACAGAGCCGCAAAAAGCCCGCGAGGTTTACCAGGAAGTTTTTGCTAAAGGGTCTGTTGCCGATTCGCCACTTACACTGAGGCATAAGAACGGCAAACTTACAGATGTATTATTTAACGGATCGGTTTATAAAGATGACAGTGGAAGTGTACTGGGGGTTGTTATCGTAGCAAGGGATGTTACCGAGCAAAAAAGAATCGCGACTGAATTAACAGAAGCAAAGGTGTTTGCGGAGCTAGCAACGGAAATTGCGGAAGAAGCAAAAAGTAAAGCTGAAAGCGCTACAACCATAGCTGAAAATGCGGTGAAAGCTAAACAACAATTTTTGTCCAACATGAGTCACGAAATTCGTACTCCAATGAACGCTATTATCGGCTTCACAAAAGTTGTATTGAAAACCGACCTTACTGACAAGCAAAAAGAATATATAACCGCAATTAAAGTAAGTGGCGATGCGTTAATTGTTTTAATAAATGATATTCTTGACCTTGCAAAAGTTGACGCAGGGAAAATGGTGTTTGAACAAACACCATTTAAAATGGCCTCATCGGTGGCAGCCATGCTCCACATGTTTGAAACAAAGATCCAGGAAAAAAACCTGGAACTTGTTAAGGAGTACGATAAAAATATACCCGAAGTTTTGGTTGGAGATTCAGTACGACTGCACCAAATCATTTTAAACCTTGTAAGTAACGCCGTAAAATTTACGGCCGAGGGTAAAATTACGGTGAGCGTAAAACTGATACGTCAGGATGAGGAACGGGTTACAATAGAGTTTGCAATTACAGATACCGGCATCGGAATATCGGAAAGTAAAATGGAACATATTTTTGAAAATTTTCAGCAGGCAACCAGTGGCACATCACGGTTATATGGTGGAACAGGACTAGGACTGGCCATTGTAAAACAGTTGATTGAGCCACAGGGAGGAACAATAAATGTAACCAGCAAAATCGATGTGGGTTCTACTTTTAGTTTTACGTTAAGTTTTTTGAAAACAAAAGCCAAAGCGGAATCCGACGTAGAGTTGATTGAACGTGACGAAGAAATAAAGAATTTGAAAGTACTGGTTGTTGAAGATATGCCGCTGAATCAGTTATTAATGAAAACTGTATTAGATGATTTTGGATTCGAGCCGGATATGGCTTACAATGGAAAAATTGCCATTGAAAAAATGCAGAAGAACACTTATGATATTATTTTGATGGACTTGCAGATGCCGGAAATGAATGGGTTCGAGGCTACTGAGTACATCCGGAAAGTAATGAAATCTGAAATCCCGATTATTGCTCTGACTGCCGATGTAACAACAGTTGATTTGGCAAAATGTAAAGCCGTTGGAATGAATGATTATATAGCCAAACCAATTGATGAAGGTTTACTATATACTAAAATGGTGGGGTTTGTAAAGAAACAAATACAGGTTAAAAAGCCCGAAACACCTATTATTAGTGTTGATAAAGCGGTGAGGTATATCAATCTGGATTATCTGAACCGTCGTACAAAGTCGAATCCTGTATTAATGATGGAAATGATAACAATGTATCTGGATCAAACACCACCTTTAATTATTTCAATGAAACAAGGTTTGCGCGAAAAAAATTGGAACCTGTTACACAAATCGGTTCACAAAATGATACCATCGTTTTCAATTATGGGAATTAATACCGATTTTGAAAATATGGCAAAAAAAGTGCAGGATTATGCAGGTTCACAACAAGATGCGGAAGGAATACCTGAAATGGTTTTACAGCTCGAAACAGTATGCACGCAGGCGTGTAAAGAATTAGAAATAGAATTTAATGCTCTCAAAAAAAATAATTAATTAATGGAGAATCCCGATAAAATAGTACTGTTCCTGGTAGATGACGACGCCGTATTTTTAAAATCCCTGGAAATAGAATTTATGCAACACGCAAATTTTGCTATTAAAACTTTCGCTACAGGCGAACTTTGTATACAAAGCCTGCAGGAAGGGCCGCATATTATTATTCTTGATTATCAATTGGATGGTATAGATCATGGAGTAATGAACGGCATCCAGACCCTTGATAAGATTAAAGAATTTAATTCTGAAATTCCTGTTATTATGTTGTCCTCGCAAGATAAAATCGATGTAGCCATAAATTGCATGCATCACAAAGCCGTGGATTATGTAGTAAAAAGCGAAACTGCCTTTACACGCTTAAAAAGTATCATTACTGTAGTTC
>JACDDR010000008.1:0-41069 GCA_013816895.1 Bacteroidota bacterium | reverse complement strand
ATCAAAAAGTAGAGAAAGAGTTGAACTGGTACATGCAAAAAATGTAACCTCTTAATTTTTATTCGCGCTTATAATATAAAAAAGCACTTCCTTTTCAGGAACAACTCTCAATCCATACGTGCCAACGCGCAAGTATACCGGGCTAAACCCTATCCGTTTGTAAAGCACGTAACACTCCAATAAAATTTCCATAATTGCATATAGCAGCGACTCCGGTCGCTTTTTTTCATTTTGTCCGATAATGTTTCCGGTGTGGTGAATCTGTGAAAGATGTAAGTCCTCATCAAAAATACATAACACTTTCGCGTAACGTTCAATCCATCTTTGCACGGGAATATTTAACACCCAACCTTAATTAACTTTTTAAACTGTGTGCCAAATAAATAATTATTTATCACTTGAGTTTATTTAAAAACAAAATAAAACTGCTTACAATATGAAAACAAAAATTTTAGTAATAGCCTTATTGATGAATGCATTTGGCTCATTTGCTCACGACAAAAATGATTTCGATATAAAATACAAAAAAGCCAACGAAGAGTATAAAGCTGGTAATTATTTTCAGGCGCTGCCTATGTATATGGAAGTTTATCGAATGGATTCAATGAATGCCAACCTAAATTACCTGGTAGGAAGTTGTCATTTAAAAGCGAGAAGCGGAAAAGCAAACGCCATGCCTTATCTTGAAAGGGCATCAAGGTCTATTACTCCCAACTATAAAGAAGAATCGGTGGAAGAAAAAGGCGCTCCGATTTTAACTTACAAACTTTTAGGAGACGCTTATCATATTCACTCCAAGTTTGATAAAGCTATTCAATCCTATGAAAATTATAATCGCGAAATGTTGTTCTATAAGAAAAAGGATTCTGAAAATACAAAAGACGCCAACAGAAAAATGACAATGTGTAGAATCGGTAAGAAGCTCATGGCCGCACCTGTTAAAGTAAAAATTGAAAATATGGGAAAGGCCCTTAACTCACCCTATGGCGATTACTCCCCGGTTTTAACGGCCGATCAATCCACAATGATTTTCACATCCAGGAGATCGAGTAGTACCGGCGGGCAAACATATGATGGCGGGCGTTTTTTTGAAGACATTTATATATCGCATTACGCTAATAAGGAATGGTCTGTTGCCGAAAATATCGGGGGTCCAATTAACACTAACGAAAACGAAGCGAGTGTAGGTGTCTCACCCGATGGACAGGAGATATTGATTTACAAAGATGATAACGGCGATGGAAACATTTATTCGACAACACTGAACGGCGACACCTGGTCTGCTCCTGTTAAATTAAATTCAAATATCAATAGTAAACATTGGGAGCCAAGTGCGTTTATTTCTGCGGATGGCAGAACCATTTATTTTTCAAGTGATCGGCCAGGTGGTTTTGGCGGAAGAGATATTTATGCCAGTGAAAAAACTGAAGACGGAGAATGGGGAAAGGCCGTTAATATGGGAGCGTTAATTAATTCGGAATATGATGAAGATTCACCTTTTATTCACCCTGACGGAATCACTTTGTTCTTTAGTTCAAATGGAAATAAAACAATGGGTGGCTTTGATATTTTTTATAGTTCTTTATCTGACAATGGAAGCAAATGGCTTGAACCCGTGAATGTTGGCTATCCCGTAAATTCTCCCGATGATGATATTTTTTATGTTGTATCCACTGATAAAACAAAAGCATACTATACTTCTTTTAAAGAGGGGGGTTATGGAGAAAAAGATAACTATACAATTACTTTTCTTGATCAGAAGAAAGCGCCGCTTACTTTAGTAAAAGGAATTGTAAAAGACGCTTATAACGCGGTGCCAAAAGAGATTCTTATAACCGTTACTGATAATGAAACAGAAAAAGTGATAGGCGTGTATAAACCAAACAGTAAAACGGGGCAATACATGTTTATTCTTACTCCCGGAAAAAACTACAATATTTCCTATGATGCGGAAGGGTTCTTGTTTTATTCCGAAAACCGGTATATAGCTAAAAACACCAATTATTATGAACTTTACAAGGTGATAGAATTGCCACCTGTTATTGTAGGTTCAAAAATTGCCCTCAATAATATTTTCTTTGATTTTGACAAAGCAATACTGCGCAAGACATCAAACGTGGAGTTAAAAAATATTTTAAGGCTTTTAACTCGCTATCCCAACATGGTGATAGAAATTGGAGCATACACGGATTCTAAGGGAACTGGCGCGTATAATGAAAAACTTTCCAAAGAAAGGGCAAACGCAGTAGTGAATTTTATTATCGAAAAAGGAATTGCAAAAGAGCGATTGGTTGCAAGCAGTTATGGAGAAACTATGCCCGCTGCACCTAATGAAAATACTGATGGCAGCGATAATGCTGAAGGGCGGCAATTAAACCGCAGGGTGGAATTGAAGATCCTGAAACTCAATTAAGATCCCTATAAATCATCGGGTTCGCAAATGAAAATTTTATTAAAACGGATAAAGAAAACAGGCATTATCATCAGCGGCATTATTCTTGTTTTGATGGTGGCTGTTTTTTTTCTTGTTTCCCGGATAGGAAAGTATACCGTTGAAAAATACGATGTGAAATATTCAGGCAGGGAGATAAAGTTAGATGAGGTTTATATTAATCTGTTTACCGGATATATTCATTTTAGCGGGGTTAAAATATACGAAGCCGGTAGCGATAGCGTGTTTTTTTCAGCGGATGAAATAAATGCGAATGTAGAAATACACAAATTATTCCGCAGAACGCTTGAATTGTCTGAAGTAACACTCATCCATCCAAAGGGAATCATATCTCAAAACAAATCGGCATTTAATGTCGACGACCTGATAAAGAGAATAAAAAACAAGGACACGGGTATTAAGAAAAATGCCGAGCCCTTCCACGTAAATATTCTGAATATAAAAATTAAAGGAGGCACGGTTTGTTATTATGAAAGATCTATTCCGGTTGCTTATTCACTGAAACAGATAAATATTGAATCAGCGGGTAAGCGGTGGGACAGAGACACTATCGAGGCAAAATTTTCCTGGCTGTCCGGAATTGGTTCAGGAACAATGAAAGGTAGTATTATGATGGATGTTAAGTCTCTGGATTACGCGTTTTCGGTTCTTGCTTCCAAATTTGACTTGTCGATAATGGAACAATACCTTAAAGACATTTCTGATAATGGGAGTTTGCGCTGTAATTTTGATGCGAATTTAAAAGCATTTGGCAATTTCTCCAATCCTGAAAACATTGATGCCACCGGCCCCTTAACATTTAATGATTTCCATTTTGGAAAGAGTAAAACAGAAGATTATGCTTCTTTTAAAAAATTAACAATAGCGGTCAAAGAATTAAGTCCAAAAAATAAAAAGTACTCCTTTGATTCTCTCGCCCTCACAGAGCCATATTTCAAATATGAGAAGTACGATCATTTGGACAACCTGCAAAATATTTTTGGTAAGAAGGGCGAAAAAATAGCAGCCGTTAATGCCAAGCCGGTAAATCCAAATTTTCTGTTTCAAATCGCCGATTATGTAAAGGCGGTAGCGAAAAACTTTTTTAAGAGTAATTATAGGATTAATAAAATTGCCGTTTACAAGGCCGAGATACGCTATGTTGATTACACGTTAACTGAGAAATTTGAAGCCTCCGCAACGCCTTTATATATTTTTGCCGATTCAATAGAGCACGGCGATGAATGGGTTAATCTTTCTTTAAAAACAGAAGTAAAACCTTACGGCAAAATGTCTGTTGATTTAAGTATTAATCCAAAAGACAGTTCCGATTTTAAAGTCAGATATAACCTCAGGCAATTGCCAGTAGCAATGTTTAATCCCTATTTAATTACCCATACTTCCTATCCTTTAACCAAAGGTACACTTGAACTTAACGGGAACTGGGATGTAAACAACGGCATAATCAGCAGTAATAATCATTTGCTCGTTATTGATCCGCGAATTGGCAAGCGTGAAAAAAAGGTGGGGTATCGTTGGATACCGCTGAAATTAATTATGTTTTTTGCGCGGGAAAAGGACAATGTAATAGATTATGAGATTCCAATTACGGGAAATCTGAAGAAACCAAAATTTGAATTCAGTGATGTCATCGTACATGCTCTTACTAATTTGGTTACCAAACCAGCCACCAGTCCTTACAGAACGCGGGTAAAAAATATGGAAAATGAAATAGAGGAGTCGTTTTCGTTTAACTGGGAACGGCAAAAGGCTACGTTAGAATCACATCAGCAAAAATTTGTAAAGGAATTGGCAGACTACTTAAAAGAGTTCCCTGATAAGAAATTAAACATCACCTCTATTCTTTATCATGAAAAGGAAAAGGAATATATTCTGTTTTTTGAGGCAAAAAAGCTCTATTACGCGGCTCTGCAAAAGTTAAAAATTAAGGCCTTAACCAAAGATGATACGCTGGCGATAGACAGAATTTCGATAAGGGATTCATTGTTTATGCATTATCTGTCAGCTCGGGCAGGCAAAGCTTCAGGCCTTACTATACAAGATAAATGTACGGCGCTTGTGGGCGATAATAGGGTAAACAATCTGTTCAATAGCCTTATCAACGAGAGAAGGAAGGCGTTTATGGCTTATTTTGATGGGGACAAGATTGCAGGCAGGATAAATTTTAAAAACGCTGGAATGAAGATTCCATACAATGGTCTGTCTTTTTACAAAATAGAGTATGAAGGAGAATGGCCAGAAAAATTGAGGAGCGCTTATATGAGAATGAGCCGGTTAAACAGCGAACGCCCGAGAAGTGAATTCAGATTGCGGCGAGAAAAACAAAATCAATAAGTTAATGCGTGAAATATGTAACTCCCGCGCGGCACTATGTAACATACATGGATTTAAAGCGCCCATCTTTGTATCGTGAAAACGACTTCACACTATCCGCAAGTTGCGGAAAACTAAAAACCACTAAAAATGAAAATAGAAAAAATTATTACGACTCTCGCGATTGTATCAATTGGGTTATTTACCGGATGTAAAAAAACCAGTTCGGCGCCGGCTTCAACACCTGCAGAATCAACACCAAATACAATGGTAGTACCTCTTCAAACAACTACACATGCTTCTGTTGTTCTGGCCGGCGCTTCAAACCTTGCAATCCTTGCAGGATCTGAGATTACAAATACAGGCGCAACAAATATTACAGGGGATATGGGTTTAAGCCCCGGAACTTCAATCGGCGGATTTCCTCCGGGAATACTTGTTGGAGTACAACACATCAATGATCCAATTGCAAATCAGGCAAAACTTGATCTAACTGCTGCGTACAATGATGCCGCGGGAAGAACCAGTACGGACATTGTTACAATTGCCGGAAATATAGGAGGGCTCACCCTCACGCCAGGTTTGTACAAGTCAACTTCTTCGCTGGCGCTATCTTCAGGCGATTTAACTTTTGACGCCAAAGGAAACGCGAACGCGGTTTTTATCATTCAGATCGCATCGGCTCTTACAGTAACTTCTGGTCGTAAAGTTTTTTTAGCCAATGGCGCTTCAGCTTCGAATATATTCTGGCAAGTGGGTTCGTCTGCAACTTTCGGAACTACTTCCGCTTTCAAGGGAACTTTATTGGTTATGCAGTCTATTTCGTTTAATACCGGTGCAACGCTTGATGGCAGAGCATTGGCAAGAACAGGTGCTGTAACTATGTCAGGAAACACAATTGTAAAACAATAAATTTTACCTATCGTAATAAATTAGAAAACACTGCGGAAACGCAGTGTTTTTTTTATTCAGCTATAATCAGTTTAATGTAAGCTTATACCGAAAATATACTTGAAGTAAAGCGTCATATTGCTGCTGTTGCTAATACATCAACCCACTTCTGGGTGAAGCAAAATTTTTTTTCAAAAGTGTGAATTATATAACTCTCGATTCTCATAATGTAACACAACGCCCTTACGATAAACTCACCTTTGTAACGTGAAATTGAATTCACAAACTAAATTTAAAACCCATGAAAAAACAATTACTAAATATCGTAACAGCTGTTGCCTTACTATCATTTCCGGTAACAGCATTTGCCCAGGCCCCGGCTTTAGGCACAGCTGCTAACTTTGTGCTTTTCACAACAGTGGGAGCAAATGTAAATTCAGGCCTCTCACACGTAACTGGAAACGTTGGAACAAACAGCGGTTCAACTACAGGTTATGGTAACGTGAATGGTCAGATGCATGATAACGATCTTGTTACCGGGCAATGCGCTACCGATTTATTGGCTGCCTATAACCAATTAAATTCTACAACTGCGGCATTTTTTCCAGCGCCTCTTTTAGGAAACGGACAGTCACTTAACGCTGGTGTTTATTCAATTTCAGGGGCTGCAACGTTGAGTAATACTCTAACTTTAGACGGACAAGGAAATGCGAATGCAGTTTTTATTATTAAAATTTCGGGTCCGCTTTCTACGAACGCGGGTTCTAAAGTTGTTTTAATGAACGGCGCCTTAGCGTGTAACGTTTTCTGGAAGATTGAAGGTCTGGTAAGCATGGCTTCAGGAACTTCTATGAAAGGGAATGTTATTGTAAACAATGCCGCTATTAACATGAGTTCAGGTGTTACGCTTGAAGGAAGAGCGCTTTCAATTTCAGGCGCTGTTTCAATAAATAACGGTCTGGCATATACTCCGGTTGGTTGCGGAAGCCCCGTTTTAACTGGCCCTGCTTCTCCTTCACTTGCTTCAGCAGCTTGTTATGCTATTTTTTCGGGTAACGGTCCGGTAACTAACACGGGTAACACTTATGCAAATGGCGATGTTGGAACGAATGTTGGTTTAACTACAGGTTATAATCCGTTAAATGTTACAGCAATCCACCCAACTCCAGACGGTTCAACAGGAGCCTGCGCTTCAGATTTACTCAACGCATATAATTACCTGAACACGCTGCCATATGATATTGAATTATTATATCCTGCTCAATTCGGTCAGAGTTTGGTTCTTACTCCGCACACTTATGTGATGAACGCCGCTGCAATGCTAGTGGATACGCTTTTTTTAGATGGTGCCGGAAACGCCAACGCGGTTTTTGTAATCAAGATAAACGGAACGCTTTCAACCAGTACGTTTGCCAAAGTAATTTTAAAAAACGGTATAGTAGCTAAGAATGTATTCTGGTGCGTGAACGGAGCCGTTAACATCAATGATTTTACAACATTTGTTGGAACAATTATTGCTAACAACGGTGCAATGTCTTTAAATAAAGGAGTAACATTAACCGGAAGAGCGCTTACAACAAACGGATCTGTTGGAACCGATTCAATTAAAGTTACCATGCCTTCTGGTTGTACTAGTTCCGGCATTTCAATCAAACATCTTGCAAATGAAATCACTGCCTTCTATCCAAATCCTTTTACAAACTCAACTAATGTAATCGTGAGTGAAGCATCAGAAGTAAACAGTAGCGAGTTAAAAGTGTATGATATTTTAGGAACCCTTGTTATGAATGTAACATTGATACAAAAAACCACAACACTTGAAACTAACCTGCCTTCAGGAGTTTATTTCTACAGGATTTTGAGTAAGAATGGCCTTAATCAAACGGGCAAATTAGTTTCTCAGTAAATTAGACTATTAGTAAAAGTAAGACCCTCTGTTCATCAAGTGAGCAGAGGGTTTTTCTTTTGTATGGAGTTGATCATAATAAATTTCCGAAAAATATACAATGTTAGCGAATTTAAGACTTCATCTTTTGCTTTCCATATTCACTGAGAGAGCGGTTTTTATATTCGAACAAATGCCATCCAACGCGGCTTTGAGTCTGAATTATTACCTTTTATCGAATATTTCAGAAATAAATAAATACGTGAATAATGCAAACTATAGGGCTTGCTATGTAACTCGAGCCGCTTTTAGTAAAGCACCTTTGTGATGTGAAAATGAATTCACCATTAAAAAAGAAGAAAATGAAAAAGATCATATTATTATTTACCTCAATAACAGCCCTGGCCAATACAGCCTTGGCACAGGATAACACGACAGATTTACGCAACCGGTTTTTATTCGGAATAAAGGCGGGCGCAAACTACTCTAATGTTTATGATTCGCAAAGCCAGGATTTTAAGGCAGATCCAAAAGTTGGTTTTGCCGGAGGTGCTTTTTTATCAATCCCTATTGGAAAATTTCTTGGTCTGCAACCTGAAATATTGTATTCACAAAAAGGATTCCAGGCAACAGGAACATTTTTAGGCAGTCCATACGCGTTCACACGTACAACAACCTATATTGATGTGCCAGTATTATTTGCTTTAAAGGCTAGTGAATTTTTTACAATACTTGCAGGCCCGCAATATTCATACCTCACAAAACAAAAGGATACGTTCGTTAATTCCGATGCAAGCAGCGCACAGGAAACACAATTTCAAAACGAGAACCTTCGAAAAAACACACTTTGTGTAACGGGCGGACTAGATATCACCATGAAGCATATCGTACTAAGCGGAAGAGCAGGATGGGATATTCAGAATAACAATGGAAACGGAACATCAACGACGCCACGTTATAAAAATATGTGGTACCAGGCAACGGTAGGTTACAGGTTTTACCGATAACGGTTGACTAATTACTATTTAAAAATCAAAAAATAAATAACAAATAAAAACTTAAACCAATGGGAAATCTATTATATATAATCGCGGTAATTTTAGTTATCGTTTGGGCAGCAGGTTTTTTTGCATACAGTGCAGGAAGCGTTATACACATTCTTCTTGTGATTGCGATTGTTGCCGTATTGCTAAGAATTATCAGCGGCAAAAAACCAATTTAATTTAATAATAAAACAAAACATGGAAAATTCAAACAACACAAAAGTAATTGGCGCACTGGTACTGGGCGCTTTAGTAGGAGCTGCATTAGGTGTTTTATTTGCCCCAGATAAAGGGAGCGTTACCCGCAGCAAACTGGCTGGTGGAGCAAAAGACCTTACAGAAGACCTGAAGAAAAAGATATACGATGAAATTGCCGCTTTACGCACTAAAGCTGAAGAACTCGAAAAACTTACTGTTGAAAAAGTAAACGAAGGTCTGAATAACATCAAGCAAAAGACAGGGGATTTAAAACATTCCGGCTAAAGACGAAAAAATTAATTTAAATCATACTATCATGCCCGAACAAGAGAAAATAGAACTGCTAACGAATAATTTAAAAAATTACGTGAACACAAATTGTGAATTGATCAAATTCCAGATTGTAAATCAGTCCTCTTCAGTAGGAGCAGGTTTTGTGAGCGGACTTCTTATTGCCATAACCGGAATTTTACTCGTCCTGTTTTTAAGCATTGGCGCGGGTTTTTACATGTCGGCCAAACTTGGAGATGCCTACTCGGGCTTTGGCATAGTGGCAGGGTTCTATTTTATCCTGGTTCTTGTTCTGATTATTGGAAGAAAAAAACTGGTGGAAATACCGCTTCGTAATAAGATCATAGAAAAGTTGCTCAGTACTGATCAAATGCCGGTTGTTATTGCCGAAATTAATTAAGTTGTAAAAACCAGTTTCTGAAATGGAAAATGTTTCAAATCATACGCAATTAGCCCTCAGGATAAAGCAGCTGAAAGCAAAAAAGTTTATCCAGGAGGAAGAACTTAAAGTAGCCATTAAGGAATTTGTAAATACGCTTAGTCCTCTATCGATGGTGAAAGACTCGTTGCACAAACTAGCCACGGACAATGAAGTTAAAACTGATTTGGCAACAGTGGGCCTTAAGTTGGGGGCCAACTTACTTATCGATACAGTTTTAGGTAAGCGAAGTGGTATCAAAGGTTTTTTAAGTTCTCTGTTGGTTGAAAATGTTGCGGGCTCATACATCAACAACAATTCTTCAAAAATAATATCTACGATAAGCCAATTATTAAATAAAGTTTAAATAGTTGTAAGTTCTCACGATTTGGAAGAAACAACAAAAAGGAAATAAGATACTACTGGGGGGTAGATTAAGGGAGAATGGCTTTAAAGCTGTTTTCCCTTTTTGGTTTAACTGCACTTAGGCAATAGAAAGCGACTTATCGCTGAACTATCTGGCTTTTACGGTTAAGCCCGGGGGTAAAATTTGTTAGATTTTCTTACCCTTGAAAATGGGCTGAAATCTTACAGATTGTTACCTCGCAAACTTTGAGTTCTTGAAGTTTGTTTTGGGTTAAATAAGTGAATAATGTAAAACACTCTTCGTTTTTTGTAACTCTAAACGCGCCTGCATGTTCATCTTTGCAGTGATAAAACTAACTAATGACTACCCCTACAAAAATCCCTTTTTACGCCAAAGCATCCCTAGTGTTTATAGGACTGTTTGCTTTTATAAGCATGCTTTTTCTCACTAAACGGATTATTCTCCCAATCATCTATTCTACTATCATCGCAATTGTGTTAAGCCCCATGGTTGATTTTCTGGTAAAAAAGAAGATGAACAGGGTTCTGGCAATAGCTACTGCAATATCTTTAGTATCATTTGTAACCATCTTGTTTGTGATTGTACTAGCTTCAGAACTCAGTTCATTAAGCGACTCGTTTCCTAAACTGGTAGATAAATTTTACGAAACATTAAATAGTTCGGTGGTGTGGGCATCGGGTTATTTTAATATCAGTGCTCAGAAAATTAATTTGTATGTAGCGGATACAAAAATTGCGATTATGGAAGGCAGCCGGTCTTCTATAGGCGCCACGCTTACTACCGTTGGAGGAATGATGATTGTGCTGGTTCTTATACCGGTTTATGTTTTTATGCTTCTGTTTTACCAGCCTTTACTTCTTGATTTTATCCGCAGGCTTTTTGGCGAGAATAATAAAAAGGAAGTAAATGAAGTGCTGAATTCAACAAAGATAATTGTAAGAAAATATCTGGTAGCTTTATTAATAGAAGCAGCGATTATTGCAACGCTTAATTCAATTGGTCTGCTGATTATTGGAATTGATTACGCCATTGTGCTGGGTATTATTGGCGCCCTGGTAAATGTTATCCCCTACATCGGCGGAATTATTGCAGTAGCCTTACCAATGATAGTGGCATTTGTAACCAAATCCTCCTCCTCGTATGCCCTGATGGTGTTTGTTGTTTACGTCGTTATTCAATTTATCGACAATCATTACGTGGTGCCCAAAATAGTTGCTTCAAAGGTTAAAGTAAACGCGCTTATTTCCGTTATTGTTGTTCTGGCGGGTGGCGCTCTGTGGGGTGTGCCTGGCATGTTTCTTTCCATACCTCTTACAGCGATATTGAAGGTGATTTTTGATCATATTGAAGCTCTTAAACCATGGGGATTTTTATTGGGCGACACTATGCCTGTTATCGCTTTATTCAAATTAAAAATAAACAAACCTAAAATTAATTAAAATGAAACCAAACATCGGAATTTCCAAAAAGCAATTGCAGGATGTTACCCTTTTACTTTCTGTTATACTCGCTAACGAAGTAGTGCTTTATACCAAAACAAGAAAGTTTCACTGGAATGTTGGCGGCGAAAGTTTTATGGAACTTCACAAGTTATTTGAAGGTCAGTATAAAGAACTTGAAGAATCGATTGATGAAGTTGCCGAACGCATAAGTAAATTAGGAAGTAAAGCTATTGGTACGATGCAGGAGTTCGGAAAATTATCCGCGATCAAAGAACATCCCGGAAAGTATCCAACGTCAAAGGAAATGATCCATGAACTTTTAACGGATCACGAAACTATCATTATGTGGCTACGAGGTTCTGTTGCGGATTGCAGCAACAAACACAACGACGTGGGGACTTCAGATTTTCTTACCGGATTGATGATGGAACATGAAACCATTGCATGGACGTTAAGAAGATATTTAAATTAATTCACAAATTCAGAATAAAAGGGCAACAGCAAAACTGAAGAGCAGGCAACAGTGTATCTGAAGAATAAATTAAACTCAAAAAACATGAACTATTTTATAAAAAAAACCCTGATGGTAATGGCTTTGGTTTGCAGCTTTTCGATAGCAGACGCGCAGAATAATAACGACTCCGGAGGCGGAGAAAAGTGTTTCGATGGAAACTCACACATAATAAATCTGGGTGTTGGTTTAGGGTACAATAATTATTATTCCGCATATCGGGGATATGGCTACAATTACAGGACTAGTCCCGCATTCAGTCTTTCCTATGAGCATGCCGTTCCTAATAAGCTGGGGCCTGGTTATTTAGGAATTGGTTTGTATTTAGGATATCAGAATTCAAACGCTACGTATAATTATTATTGGGATAAGCATGGTTACAACAATTACTATTACTACAGGAACAACTGGACTAATTTTATGGTTGCTTTCAGGGCTGCTTATCATCCTGACGCTTTAAATTTTAAAAAGGGAGAGATCTATTTTGGTGGTATGGCGGGTCTAAGGATCCAAAGCTATCGTTACGAGACAAACAACCCTGATCCTTACGCAGATAATTACCAGGTATATTCCGGAAGCAGCGTTTTTCCAACATTCTCTATATTCGCAGGTGGTCGCGTTTATCTGACGAAGAACGTGGCATTATTTGCTGAATTGGGTTATGGAATATCTTATGCAACGGGTGGCCTCAGCTTTAAATTTTAATTTTTAAAATGCAAGACACACAGGCATGCACCTCTGTAATAAAAAGCCTCTCGGGCGCGCACAGCGCTGAAGAACGGGAGGCTTTTTTAAAGTGGAGGAAAGAAAGCGAAAGCAATGATGAGTTTTATCATAAAGCGAAATCGATTTGGGATCAACCAATAAAGTCGACAACATTTCTAGGAAAATTTACATCGAAAAAAATAAAATGGTTTTTGGTAAATCAGGCAATCGGAAACTTAATCGGTTTTATAATTGGATTATCTGTAACGCATCTTTTTTCACATTATGTTATTGAAAAAAGGGGAGTAAATAATTTATTTGGTCTCGCAGGTCGTAAGAAAATAATTGTGAATGATACGCCTGAATGGCTTCGGTGGGCGCTCCCCGTTATAATAGGCTTCATTGCCCTTGAATTTGTAAATCATTTTATCGAAACAAAACAACATCAAGCGATCTGGCAGTTTTTAAAAAGCCGGATGAAAACCAAACAACCAAACTAAAGAATATGAAAACAATAAAAATAGTAGCCGCGCTTAGTATAATAATGAGCGTTACGCTTGGAACCTCTTCATGTGTTGTTGTTAAGAGAGATAACGGTTTGCACAGAGGCTGGTACAAGAATTCAAATAATCCACACAATCCGGCATCCACAAATCCTGGAAACGGAAACAATGGTGGTGGGCACGGAAGAGGAAAAGGAAAATAGCGGAAGTGAAAATACGTTACGCGGTGTTTAGGGGGATCAAATTTTCTTTTTATAATTTACCATGTAATGCAATCCCACGCTTTCTTTGCGGCGCATGGCGTGCTTAATCACCAGGTAACCGATGCAGATAAGATTTCTTAACTCGCATAATTTGCGCGTGATCACTTTTTCGTCATACAATCTTTCGTTCTCATTGAACAAAATTTCAAGCCTGTCAAATGCGCGTTTTAACCGGAGCTCGCTTCTAACGATTCCCACATAGTTACTCATGATCTGCTGAACCTCTTTCTGTGATTGAGTGATGAGAATCATTTCCTCCGTCTGTTCGGTTCCTTCGGCGTTCCAATCCGGAATATTTTCTTTGATTTTCTTTTCTGGTAAAACGGAAATCGCGTGTTCGTAAGCGCGGTGCGCGAATACAACAGCCTCTAAAAGTGAATTGCTCGCCAGGCGGTTAGCGCCATGAAGCCCGGTGCAGGCACATTCTCCAATGGCATATAAATTATCAATGGTAGATTGTGCGTATTCATTCACAATAATTCCTCCGCATAAATAATGCTGCGCGGGAATCACCGGTATCATCTTCACAAAAGGATCAATGCCCAATCCCATGCATTTATTATAGATATTCGGAAAATGTTCAATAAATCCTTTACGGTCAAGATGCCTGCAATCCAGCAGCACATAGTCATCGCCGCGTGTTTTCATTTCATTGTCAATTGCGCGCGCAACAATGTCGCGTGGTGCTAAAGAACCGCGCGAATCGTATTTATGCATGAATTCGCGCCCATCCAGTGTTTTTAAAACGCCTCCAAAACCACGAATGGCTTCTGTAATTAAAAAGCTTGGATTTTCACCCGGATTATAAAGCGAAGTAGGATGGAACTGTACAAATTCCATATCCTTTACATGTCCCTTAGCCCTGTAAACCATTGCAATTCCATCACCTGTGGCAATCACAGGATTGGTAGTTGTGGCGTAAACATGACCTGCTCCTCCCGTTGCCATCACTGTAATTTTGGCAAGCACGGTATCAATCACCCCGTTTTTCGTATTCAATGCATAGGCTCCAAAGCAGGTGATTCCCTGCGTTTGTGAGGTTACCACTTCACCCAGGTGATGTTGCGTAATGATGTCGATGGAATAATAATGATCGTATACCTGAATATTCTTATGCGCGGCTATTTGTTTTAAAAGCGCGTGTTCAATTTCATAGCCGGTAACATCTTTATAATGCAGGATGCGGTTTTCGGAGTGACCGCCTTCTTTAGCAAGATCGTATTCGCCGTTTGGATTTTTATCAAAGCGCGTACCCAGTTCTATTAATTCTTTTACGCGATCGGTTCCTTCGGTCACAACCATTCTAACAATCTTTTCATCGCAAAGTCCCGCACCGGCGTTTATTGTGTCAGCAACGTGCTGTTCAATGCTGTCTTTGCTGTGCCATACTGCGGCAATGCCTCCCTGCGCGTATTTTGTGTTGCTTTCGTCCTGGTTACTTTTGGTGATGAGCATCACCGTTCCTTTTTCAGCGGCCTTTAAAGCAAAGCTCAGCCCGGCAATACCAGAACCAATAATAAGGAAATCGGTTTTTATCCGCATTTGTGAATAATACAAAAGTAAACAAAATATGAAGTTTTAAGTTTGTATTTTTGTAGTTGAAATTATGAAATACTCATGTTCCCGGAACGCCCGCAACAACTGAAAAGGTGAAATTTGTTCAACGGTGCGGGGGAACACAAATACCATGGGTATTCCATATAACCTTTAAAAACCATTTGTTTATTATATGAATTTACAGGACATTCCTTACATCATTTACGCAGAGGAGACACCGAATCCCGCAAGTATGAAATTTGTGGCGAATAAATTGCTGCTCGTAAGCGGGGCCTCGGCCGATTATTTATCAGTATCAGAAGCCACTGATGCGCCTATTGTGAAAGAGCTTTTTAAATTTCCGTTTGTGAAAAGTGTTTTTATTGCTTCTAATTTTATCACCATTACAAAACATGATTTGGTGGAGTGGGAAGAGATTCGCGATGAGTTGCGTGTGTTTATCACTGAGTATTTAAACAAAGGGAAATCGGTTATTGACAAGCTTCCGCAAAAGGTAGTAGCAAAGGATTCCGGGTTCAAGGAAACCGTAACGGTAAACACGCAGCATACGTCTCCCTCGAACGAAGTGGAAAATAAAATTATTGAAGTGCTTGAACAATACATTCGTCCTGCAGTTGAATCGGATGGCGGACAAATAACTTTCAAAGAATTAAAGGACGGAGTTGTAACCGTGCAAATGCGCGGAAGCTGCAGCGGCTGTCCAAGTAGTACCATGACTTTAAAGGCCGGTATTGAAGCGCTTTTAAAAAGGTTGCTGCCCGATGATGTAAAGGAAGTGGTGAGTGAAGCCATGTAATTAATTTTAGAATGGTAGAATTTTAGATTTACTGATTGATCTGCACTTCAAAAATTCTACAATTCAAAAACTCAACAAATAACTAATTATAGATTTTTAGAATTGTAGATTTGCAGACTTACGCTACATTCTAAAATTCAACAACTCAAAAATTCAACAATTTAATAATGAATAAACCTTCTTTTCACGGTATTTACATGGAGCTTGCCGAAAAGCTGGCTCCCCGCTCACATTGCGTAAGAGCCCAGGTTGGCGCGGTGCTCACCAAAGATACCCGTATTATTTCTCTTGGATATAACGGCCCTCCCGCCGGCACACATAATTGCGATGTGGAATGGCCTGGAGTGGGGTGTCCGCGCGACAGTAAAGGAAGCTGCTCGCTGGCGCTGCATGCCGAACAAAATGCCATCCTGTATGCCGCAAAAAACAATGTAAGCATGGAAGGAGCTACTCTATATGTGACTCTTTCGCCATGTATTGCCTGCGCGCGGGTAATTTTTACCACTGGCATAAAAAAGGTATTCTATAAAAACAGCTATGCCACTTATAAAGGATTAGCTTCTGATGAAGGAGTAGATTTTTTAAGAAGGTTTGGCGTAGAAGTAACTCAATATTCAGGTGAAACCTAAAAACATACTTTGCTTTTTCTTGTTGTTCAGCCTTTGGATGCCACTCGCAGCGCAGGAGAAGGGAACCGGACCGAAAGAACAATCCATCGCGAGCCAGCGGAAATTGCGGAAACTGGAACGAAGGGAAGCCCGTGAGAAAAGAAAAAAAGAAAGAGCTGAACGAAAAGCTGTAAAGGCTTACCATAAAAGACTTCAGACAAAAACAGTCCGCAAGCGCATGAAAAACAGCAAAAAGCGCGCTACCATGAACAATGAAAACAAACGGGAGTTCTTCCTGAAACGCTGGTTTAAAAAGAAAAAAAAGGTCTGATTTCCAATTATCCTTAAAAGGCTACCACTTATACAATTCTGGCCGCCACATCTTAAACGTTAAAATTATTTAAACGGTTTAACCGTAAATTTGTTAGTGTAGAGCTTGTGCCAGCTATCTATGAAAATATTAGATGGCTGATTATCAAGACGCTAACAAATAATATTAACTTTTTTTTTGAATATAAGCTTGACATTTCTAATTTTAAGCCTTTATTAAAAACCGGATTTAAGGTAATTTAACAATATGATAAAAAACATTTACTTAACAGTCGTATTAGTAGTTTTCACGGGCTTAGCGGCTCTCGCACAAACTGGGAACGGTGCTATTAAAATTACGTTAACCGACAAGGGAACAAAAGAAGCCATCCCCTTTGCGAACGTTGTAGCCTATAATGACGGCGTGCAGGTGGGCGTGGCAACCACCGACATGGATGGTGTTGCCACCATTAAACCGCTCGAGCCCGGCAAATACACCGTAAAAGGCGTGTACGTTGGATATCAGCCCTCAGAAGTAACAGGGGTTATCGTGGGCGATGGTAAAACAGCGTATGTTCCCATTGGATTATCAAACGGCGAAGGTGTGCGTTTGGATGAAGTAGAAGTTGTTACCTACCAGGTTCCGCTGATCGATCCGGATACAAAATCAGGACAAACCGTAACCCGCGAAGATTATCAGAATTTAGCTACCAAGGATGTGAATTCAGTTGCGGCTACTACAGCAGGAGTTTACCAGGCCGATGAAGGAAAAGCAATTAACGTGCGCGGTGGTCGTAGCGGAAATACAACTTATTTTGTGGATGGTGTAAAAGTATTTGGTTCGCCAAATCTTCCGCAGCAATCCATCGAACAGTTAAACGTTATTACGGGCGG
This sequence comes from Bacteroidota bacterium, assembly GCA_013816895.1. GTDB lineage: Bacteria > Bacteroidota > Bacteroidia > B-17B0 > Aurantibacillaceae > Aurantibacillus. Next base: position 23,602 of record JACDDR010000008.1, on the reverse strand, counting down.
TGTGCCTGCACAGTACGGAGATTTAACTTCGGGAGCTATTTCAATTTCAACCCGTGGTCCGCAATCAAAATATTTTGGAGGAGTAGAAATTATTTCTTCCCAGTTAACAGACCCTTATGGGTATAACTCTCTTGGTTTTAGCGTGGGCGGCCCTATCTGGAAAAAGAAAGATTCTACAAAGCGTACGGTGCTTGGGTTCTTCGTATCTGGTCAGGGTAATTACGTTAAAGATCCTAGTCCTTCGTTTGTACCGCTTTATGTTGTTAAAGATTCTAAGCTGCAGGAACTCAAAGATCAGCCGCTTGTTCCTTCTCCTTCCGGGACCGGATTTATCAAGTCTTCAGAATACGTTACTAAAAATGACTTGAAAACGCAAAAGTACCATCCTAATGGTTCTTCGCGTTTATTATCATTGAATGGCAAGATTGATTTCGCCGCAACCCCAAATACTAATATTACCCTGGGTGGATTTTATGAGTACAATTCAGGTAATAATTCCGGCGCTTACAACCAGTTGTTTAATTCCAATAACAACTCCGTGTCAAGCACACGCGTTGCACGTACCAATTTATCAATTACCCAGAAGTTTAAAAATGCTACACTAAGCAAGGAAAAATCACAGTCACTTATTTCAAACGCTTTTTTCAGATTTTTAGTGAGTTATGAAAATTCAAAAAACATCACCCAAAGTTCAAGACACAAAGATAATTTCTTTGATTACGGCTACATAGGTAAGTTCGAAAGAACGTACGCAGAGAGAGACTTTGCCTATAACTATGACTTTAATCCTGCCTTCCTTATTAACGGGCAAACAGTAAATGCATACGAATACCAGGGCCCAAGGGAGATTTCATCAGTAAAGTTTACGCCCGGTACTCAGAACCCTGACGCAGCTTTATATACAAGTTACCTTGTAAGCCACGCTCCTTCAAATCAATTTGTTTCTATGAATTACATAGCGGCTAATAACGGTTTACGGAATGGTGACCAGCCACAAAGTATTTACAATCTTTTCTCCAATTTCGGAACAGTTTACGGAGGATATTCAAAAGGTATACTGCAACAGTTTCGCGTAGCTACAAGCTTTAATGCCGATATTAAAAATCACGCGATGACTTTTGGTCTTGAATTCGATAAACGTAACGTAAGTTCTTATTTTGTAAGCACCCCGGCATTATGGACCCGTATGCGCGCGCTTACCGGAATTCACCTTCAGTCGCTTGACAAGGCTAACCCACAGCTTGTTTCTGAATATTCAGGCCTTGTTCCGTATTATTATTACGACAGGTTATATCAACCGGAAAAACAAACGCAATTCTCTGAAAAACTGCTTGAGAAACTTGGCTTACCTGTTGATTATAAAGGCATCCCTAATATTGATGCTCTTGATCCCTCTACATTCTCAATGAATATGTTCAGCGCAACCGATCTTCTTGATAACAGTTCGCAAACCAGTCTGGTAGATTATACCGGGTTCACGCCGCAAGGAGAGAAATACAATCACAAAACCAATATCGATGATTTCTTGAACAAGAAAGATGCGAGCGGAAGAAATCTCTTCCCGGTAGGTTCTTTCCAGCCAATTTACGCCTCGGTTTATATCATGGATAAATTTGACTTTAAGGATATTAAATTCAACGTTGGTTTACGTGTTGACCGTTACGACGCTAACCAGCCTGTGTTAAAAGATAAATATGCGTTACATGACCTGGCAAAGGTTGGCGATTTAAAATCAATTGAATATTTACCGGCAGGTTTTGCCAATAACATCCCTTCAAGCATATCCAAGGATGCAGCGGTTTATATCGCGCAAAATCCTTCAGGTGGTAAATCGCCTTTAGCAATCAGAGGTTTCCGTGAAGGAGACAGATGGTTTGATGCTGAAGGAAATGAAATTTCAGATCCTACTTTGATCGGTTCTTCTGACGGTCGTCCAACTCCGTTATTTAAAGACAGAGCCAATTACGACGTTAAAATGTCTACCGGTGGTTTCACGCAGTACGCAGCAGCTATCAATGCAATGCCAAGGGTAGCGTTCTCGTTCCCTATTTCTGATGTGGCTAATTTCTTCGCTCACTATGATATCCTTACCCAGCGCCCTACCAACAGTGTGATCAGTCCGTTAGACTATTACTTTATGGAAGCTACAAGTTCAACACCTTTGATTAACAATGCCAATCAACGTCCTCAGCAGACTATTGATTATGAGTTAGGGTTTTCACAGGTTTTGAACGAACGCAAAAACGCTTCGTTAACGATCACTTCCTTCTACCGCGAAATGCGTAACATGATTAACCAGAAACAAATTGTCGGAGCATATCCAAGAACATATATCATGTACGATAACATTGACTTTGGTACTGTAAAAGGAATGTCGTTTGTATTTGATTTCCGTAGAACAGGTGGATCAAGGATCAATTTCAATTACACGCTACAGTTTGCTGAAGGCTCAGGTTCAAATGCCAATTCAGGCGCCAACCTTGCATCTTCCGGTCAGCCAAACCTTCGTGTACTTCAGCCGCTTGATTTCGATCAACGTCACAGCTTTGTGTTAAATTATGACTTCCGTTTTGGAAGCGAAAAAGATTACAAAGGCCCTTCATTTAAAACTAAAAAAGGAAAAACCCTTCAGATATTTGAAGATGTTGGATTTAACCTTTCATTCCTGCTTGGTTCAGGTACTCCATATACACGATGGAATACAGCTGTTCCAACACAAGGTGGAAATGCGCGTTCGAGTATTGTGGGTCAAATCAATGGTTCTTCAAAGCCATGGAACTTCAGAACCAACCTTCGTGTAGACAAAAACATTCCGTTAAGCTGGGGCAAAAAAGGGTCTGAAGACAAAAAGACCGCTAACTTAAATGTATACGTTCAGGTGTTAAACCTGTTCAACACCAAAAACATTCTTAACGTTTACAATTATACCGGTAACGCCAACGACGACGGTTATTTAACGTCTAACCAGGCGCGTGCAGCACTTGCTCTTGCAAACAGTGCAGCAGCTTATACTGACATGTATACAATAAGGGTTAACAGTCCGGGTAACTATAACTTGCCACGCCAGATCCGTTTAGGTTTAATGTTCGAATTTTAAGAAATAGGAGGAAATTATCATGAAAAAATTAATCATCATATTAAGCGTTTTAACTGCTTCTTCAGCTTTTGCCCGCGAAAAGGCGGCCGGCGAACGGATGGCAGCGAGCAATGATCTTGGCCATAAAGTAATGGCAGGATGTTCAGATCCAAAATCCAGTCGCGAGCTTTGGGTGAACAACGTACGTACTATCATTTACAGTGGTGGAGATATGTGGTGGGATTTATTCGGAAACGGTAATGCCTATTACATTATTCCTGCTACGGCAAACCGTAATAGCGGTATCTCCTCGAGTTTCGCGGGATCGATATGGTTAGGCGGATTAGACGTGGGTGGACAGTTAAAAGTAGCCGCCATGACGTATCGTCAGAACGGTAAAGACTTTTGGCCAGGGCCACTCGACATTACTAACGCTTCTGCTGATCCGGCCGAATGTGCCAAGTATGACCAATTGTTCAGCATTTCGCGCGTAGAAGTGGATAATTTTGTAAGCAGCGGGCTTGTAACACCTAATATTCTTGCATGGCCGGGCAATGGCGATGTTAGCAAAAAGCAGGAAAGAAGCCTGGCGCCGTTTGTTGACGTTGATGGCGATACCTATTATGATCCTTCCGTAGGTGATTATCCGGCTTATGATGTAAAAAACCTGGCTGAAAAAGACGGACTCGGCTTTTGTAAAACAAAATTATTTGGTGATAATACGCTCTTCTGGGTGTTCAACGATAACGGTGGAATTCATACAGAAACACAGGGTGTTGCTATTGGCGTAGAGGTTAGGGCACAGGCCTTCGCTTTTAAAACCAACGACGAAATTAATAACATGACCTTTTACAGCTATGAAGTTCACAACCGTTCTTCATACCAGTTAAACAGCACTTACTTTACGATTTGGAACGATGCCGATCTTGGTTATTACCTGGATGATTATGTTGGTTGCGACGTTTCCCGTGGTTTAGGGTACATTTATAACGCGGATCCATTTGATGAAACAGCTAGTGGAACTAACGGTTACCAGGATTTTCCGCCTTCATTAGGTTGCGACTTTTTCAGGGGGCCTCTTGCTGATCCGGGTGATGGGATTGACAATGACCAGGATGCAAATGTTGTTCCTCAAACTCAATTTACAGGCGTTGATGAGCCGGGTGAGTCCATCCAAATGAGCCGCTTTACGTATTACAATAATAATATCGGAGCCTTCCCTCCTCAAACAACAAACCCGGATATCGCTATTCACTATTATAATTTCATGACCGGTTTCTGGAAAGACGGTTCTCCGTTTACGCAAGGTGGTAACGCTTATGGCGGAACTGCTCCGGCCCAATTTGTTTACGATGGTGATCCGGTTGCTGGAACAGGCTGGACAGAAAAAAGCGCAGGTAACCTTCCCGGTGACCGTCGTTTCCTTCAATCAGCTGGTCCTTTTACATTAAAGCCAGGCGCTGTTAACGTAATTACTTTTGGTATGCCATGGGCGCAAAGTCCAACGAAAGGCGGAAACATTGAATCTGTAAAATTATTAAGAGTAGCCGATGATAAAGCACAGGCTTTATTTAATAACTGTTTTAAATTATTGGATGGACCGGAAGCTCCGGATCTTACCATCCAGGAAACAAACAACGAACTGATTGTTTATTTAACCAACAAAAAGGGTTCTAATAACTACAAGCAGTTTAATAACGATTATAACGAAGAAGATATTTCGATCCTTTCAGATCCTACTTCTACAGTGCAGGCGTTAAGCAATCCCGATAAGTTTTATAAATTTGAAGGATACACTGTTTACCAGGTAAAGGATGATAAAGTGACTTCAACTGATCTTTCTGACAGAACAAAAGCCATTCCTGTTTTCCAATGCGATCTTAAAAACAATGTTTCGCGTTTGGTGAATTATGTAGTGGATAATGCTATTGGCGGGGTTGTTCCTAAAGTAATGGTGGATGGCGCTAATAGCGGTATCAGCTCTACTTTCAAAATTACCGATGATGCATTCTCAACCACCGAAAACAGGAAATTAATTAACAATAAAACATATTATTTCCTTGCAGTAGCATACGCTTATAACAATTATCTGACTTATGCGCAGGACGTGTCTCCGCAGGTAAGTCAATCAGCCAATTACCTTGGTCAGAAACGCCCTTACCTTGAGGGTCGTAAGATCAAGCGTGCAGCTGGTATTCCTCATAATACCGACATGGAAAAAGACGGAACTGTATCTCAGTCGGCTTATGGCTTTGGTCCAAAAATAACCAGGATCGAAGGTCAGGGTAACGGAGGTAATATTCTTACGCTTACAAAACAATCCGAAGATGATATCGTAAACAATTTCTTTAAAGCAGATGTTACTTATGAGAATGCGCAAGGTCCTTTAAGCATTCGTGTAGTAGATCCTTTAAATGTAAAAGATGCGAACTTCACCTTCAAGTTTATTAACAGAACAATGAGTTCGGTGTGGTCGCCAACTATTGATCCTACTTATTCCGTGAATCCTACCGTGCCAAGAACATGGCTCAATGCCATGCCTTCAGCAGCTTCATCAACAGCTAACGGAACTACCGGTAATGGCCAGAATTCAGCAATGCTTAACGTAGATTATACAAGCTGGGAATTAAAAGATCTTAGTCCGGGCGGTAAAACATATCACCCGAATGATCCAACGCCAAGCACGAATACCACTTCAGCGTTCTATAAAGACACTTTATACCAAACCATCAAAGTTGGTAACGAATTCTACTTCCCTGATCTTGGTTTCTCTATGAACATTAAGCAAGTACCCGATCCGGGAGGAAGTGTGAACAGTTTAATTGACATGGCAACACTTACTAGCGATTATCCTGGCCCGGATGCGGGATCATTTATCAGTGCCAAAATGAGTTATGTGAATGGTTCAGGTGATTGGTTAAATTCGATTCCGGATATTGATGGCGTAAATCCACTGAACTGGATATTATCCGGTAACAATAAGAGCGCAGGATTTGAAGACGCTTATTACGCGAAAGATGCTGATGGCAAACCAAAAGCATTTTATGATCCTCTGAAACAATTTGGAAAAATACTTGGCGGAACATGGGCTCCTTATCCTTTAGCAGCCTCTTATTACTCAGTTAGTCCTAGTCAATCGGCCGGTATACCTTCGCGTGTGTTTGGTGGTCCTGGCTTCAACGGTAAAGTTTGGGAACTTGATCAGAACTTTAAAACACTTTATAGTGTTGGACAAGCACCGGTTCAATCACCTGGCTTAAATAACACTGATCTGAGAAAAATAGGAAGTACTTTGATTGTATACACTAAAGATAAGAGTAAATGGACGCGTTGCGTGGTACTTGAGATGCAGGAAAAATCAAACCTTTCTGAAGGCTTTGTTCCTTTCTTCGCTCCTAGGGCTCACCCTTCGGTAGATAAGGACGGAAACTACGCAGTAGGTACTGCAAGCAGCAACGTGGCATCTGATCCTAACTTTATTTCTGCTACTGGAATGGGCTGGTTCCCGGGTTACGCTATTAACCTTGAAACTGGCGAGCGTTTGAACATGGCATTCGGAGAAGACAGTTACCAGAAAGAAAACAATGGTAATGATATGCTCTGGAATCCAACTTCAAATGTTCATACACCTTATCCTTTCGCATTTGGTGGTAAACACTTTGTTTACGTGTTCGGTGGTAACACCGTTTCAGGTAAATTCAAAAACACCGGAGACATTTATTTCTGGGAAGCTGCACTGGATGGTGATGATTATGGAGTAGGAAGATATGATTACGGAAAGAGAATGATGAATATCCTTTCTAAATTCTTCACTTCCATTTATGCTAACGGTGGCCCTGTGAGTGGTAATTTCATGGCGGCTTTCGAATCTGTTGAAAGAGATATCATGTGGACGTCTATTCCCCTTCCTGCTGCAGGTCATGGTTTCTTAAAACCAGAACAAATGGAGTCGGACGTGAGGATTCAGATCAACGTTGCAAAACCTTACCGCTACGGTTACTCCGGAGTGTTAAGTCTTTCTTCAGGAAGCACAACGCAGACGTATAATAACTATAATAAAATTACATCTGTTAATAGTCCTAGTCTTTTAACCACTGATATCAATACGAACGCGGGTTCTGTTCAAAACAACAACTTCCCGATGTACTCGTTTAACACGAGTGATATTGCTACTTTATTCCAGCAGGCATCCGTTCAAAAGAGCGCGCTTGACCTGATTAAAGTGGTGCCAAATCCTTATTACGGATCCTCGGCCTACGAAAGTTCAAGGGTAGATAACAGGGTTAGGATCACCAATCTTCCTAACAAGTGTACAATCAAAATCTTCACCATGAACGGAACCTTGGTACGTACTCTGAAACGTGACGTAAGCGGACAGGAAGATATAACACTCGGTAAGGCCGGAACGGGTCAGGATATCATCCAGTCGAAACGCCTCTCCTATGTGGATTGGGATCTGAAGAACCAGAATAATATTTCTGTGGCCAGCGGTCTGTACATCATTTATATTGATGCTCCGGGAGTTGGAGAGAAAATTGTGAAATGGTTCGGAGTAATGCGACCATTGGATGTTCAAAGTTATTAATGTTTAAGAAGGAAACTCTATGATTAAAAATCTAAAATATATCGGTTTATCCGCCGCCATCATTGCCTCTACTTTGCTCGAGGCCGGTAATCCTGAACGTGCGGGACAAGCTGGTGCAAGCCAGTTATTGATCAATCCTTATGCCCGTAACTCGGGAATGGTTGGATCTAACTCAGCGCGCGCGCGCGGCCTTGAAGCTCAGTTCCTGAATATTGCAGGAACCGCTTTTACACGCAAAACAGAATTTATCTTTAACCGTTCCAACTGGCTGCAAGGCACTGACATTTTCATCAACAGCTTTGGTTTAACCCAGGGAATTGGCGAAACAGGAACCATTGGCCTGGGAATTGTTTCCATCAATGGCGGTAAAATTGATATTACCACTGAAGATCAGCCGGAAGGCGGATTAGGAACTTACAGCCCTACGTTTTATAACATCAGTATGTCCTACGCGAAAATGTTTTCTGAAAATATTTTCGGAGGGATCAACTTTAAAATTATAAGCGAACAGATTCCTAACGTATCAGCGCGCGGTATTGCTATCGATGCAGGTATTCAGTATCACACCGGTAAATACGATCAGATCCACATCGGAATTGCTCTTAAAAACTGGGGACCAAAAATGACTTACAGAGGCGATGGTTTAAGTCGTCAGTCTACTGTTAAATATGGTAATAACTACGAATTAACTGTTAATAACCGTTCGGGCGCTTTTGAATTACCGGCTCTTGTAAACATTGGAACTTCTTATGATTTTTATCTTACAAAAGACAGTACCGGGCGTTCCAAAAAACAACGCTTAACGCTTAACGGAACTTACACTTCCAACTCATTTACCTACGATAATTTTTTAGTGGGCGCTGAATATGCCTGGAAAGAAATGTTAATGTTAAGGGCAGGATTTTACGCTGAAAAAGGCATCCTGAGCGCAGATACGCGACGTACAGTATTTACCGGACCTGCGGCTGGTTTAACGTTCGAAATTCCTTTCAATGAAAAAAAATCTACCGTTGGTCTTGATTATTCCTACAGGTTTACGAACCCCTTCGGAGGAACTCACACTTTTGGATTAAGAGTGAACTTATAAATTTTTTTACTATTTTTGTTTGAATTAGAGTCCCGATGATTATCGGGATTCTTTGTTTTTAAAAAGCATAGACCATGAGCCAGCAAGTTGGATATTATACAGAAGAAGGTTTACAAAAGTTAAAGGCAGAACTTCATTACCTTGAAACAATTGAACGCAAACGTTGTACAGCAGCTGTTGCGGAAGCGCGCGATAAAGGCGACCTGAGCGAAAATGCTGAGTATGACGCTGCCCGTGAAGCGCAGGGTTTGCTGGAAGTAAGGATTGGCAAATTAAAAGAAGTTATCGCAAACGCGCGTCTGGTTGATGAATCATTGCTCGATCTTAGTAAAGTAAGCATTCTTACCACAGTTAAGATCAAAAACACAAGCAACGGCACCTCCATGAAATATACTCTTGTAGCTGAAAGTGAAGCAGATCTTAAAATAGGGAAAATATCCGTTGATTCGCCAATCGGCCGTGGACTCCTCGGGAAAAAAGTGGGTGAAAAAGTGGATGTACAGATTCCCGCAGGCAAAGTTACTTTTGAAATTATTGAAATAACCATTTAAAAATGGCGGGCGTCTTCTCCAGAATAATTGCAGGCGAAATACCCTGCTATAAAATTGCTGAGGACGAAAATTATTTTGCCTTCCTTGATATCTCCCCCTTAAAGAAAGGCCATGCCCTTGTTGTACCTAAAAAGGAAATAGATTATATTTTTGATCTTGATGATCAAGCCTATCTCGGCCTGATGGCGTTTAGTAAGCGTGTTGCAGAGGCTATCAAAAAAAGTGTTTCCTGCAAACGAATTTCCGTTCATGTCATCGGCCTTGAAGTGCCTCACGCCCATGTTCACCTTATTCCACTTAACGCGATGAGTGACTGCAATTTTGCAAATGAAAAATTAAAATTATCAAAGGAGGAATTCGAAGAGATTGCCCGGACAATTTCTTCAAATTTTGTAAATGCTTAGAGTAATGTAAGCAGACTTTTCATGCTTACTTTTTCATCCAGAAATTTATTCAGCTCTTCTATCTTCATGCGTTCCTGTTTCATCGTGTCACGGTCTCTAACGGTTACCGTGTTGTCTTCAAGGCTTTGGTGATCTACCGTAATGCAATACGGTGTACCAATGGCATCTTGCCGGCGATAACGTTTGCCAACAGTGTCTTTTTCATCAAGTGTTACAATATGATCAAACTTCAGAAGATTAATTATTTTTTCTGAAAGCTCAGGCAGCCAGTCTTTTTTCACGAGTGGAAACACTGCCGCTTTAATTGGCGCCAGGGGAGCCGGAAGGCTTAATACCACGCGCGTTTCGCCGTTTTCAAGTTTTTCTTCCTTAAATGAAGAAGATAGTATAGATAAAAATAACCGGTCTAAGCCAACGGATGTTTCTACAACATAGGGCACATAACTCGCGTTATCTTCCTGGTCAAAATACTGTAATTTTTTTCCACTGAATTGTTCATGCTGTTTCAAATCAAAATCAGTTCTTGAGTGAATGCCTTCCAGTTCTTTAAAACCGAACGGAAACTGGAATTCAATATCGCAGGCCGCGTTGGCATAATGCGCCAGCTTTAAGTGGTCGTGAAATTTGTAATTTTCTTTTCCTAAACCCAGGCTCAGATGCCATTTTAAACGCGCTTCTTTCCAGTGTGCATACCATTTCATTTCGGTTCCGGGTTTTACGAAAAACTGCATTTCCATTTGTTCAAATTCGCGCATCCTGAATATAAACTGACGCGCTACGATCTCATTCCTGAACGCTTTTCCGGTTTGCGCGATGCCAAAAGGAATTTTCATGCGACCTGTTTTTTGAACATTGAGGTAATTCACAAATATTCCCTGCGCGGTTTCCGGTCTCAGGTAAATGGTATTTCCTTCACCGTCAACAGAACCCATTGAAGTGCTGAACATCAGGTTGAACTGACGCACGTCGGTCCAGTTGCGGCTGCCGCTTACAGGATCAACAATTTCACAGTCCTCAATAATTTGTTTTACTTCGGCAAGATTGCCATCGTTCATTGCATTTTTAAAACGGTTGTTTATTTCCTCAATTTTTTTCTGGTATTCTACTACCCTTGCATTTGTGGAGCGAAACATGGTTTCATCAAAATTTTCGAAACGCTTTTTCGCTTTCTCAACTTCCTTCTCAATTTTATCTTCAATTTTGGAAACGTGTTCTTCAATTAAAACATCCGCCCTGTATCTTTTTTTACTGTCTTTATTGTCTATCAAAGGATCATTAAATGCGTCCACGTGTCCGCTTGCTTTCCACGTAGTAGGATGCATAAATATGGAGGCGTCAATCCCCACTATATTTTCGTTCAGCTGAACCATGGCTCTCCACCAGTATTCGCGGATATTTTTTTTCAGCTCGGCGCCGTTTTGTCCGTAATCATACACCGCGCTTAAACCATCGTAAATTTCACTGCTTGGAAATATATAACCGTACTCTTTGCTGTGAGAAATAATATTCTTAAAAAAATCTTCAGGTTTTTGCGACATAAGGGTTGATTTATTGGTGCAAAAATAGCCATTTAATTGATTAAATTTATACGTGAAATCCATCGTTGTTTTATCCCTGTTTATTTCCCTGTTTTTCTTCAGGTCACGGGCGCAGGATCTCGGTGGACAGTGGAAGTACGTTGGCCCCAAAGAATCATCGGGGCAGGTAAAAGGTTTAATTAAATCCGTATGGGTTGATCCTTTAAATTCTTCATTTGTACTGGCCGGGAGTTGCAGTGGTGGCTTGTTTAAAACAACGAATGCAAATGCCGCGGTTCCGGATTGGGAAAATATTTCGGACACCTATAACGGAATGAGTTACGGCATCTCAGATATTGTGGTGAAGCCCAATGCCTCCAACAAAATAATTTATGTTGCAACCGGACACAACAGCGGATTGGCAACAGGATACGGAAACGGCATTTTAAAAACTTACGATGGTGGAAAAAACTGGCAGGAGGTGGGACCGAAGGCCCGGAAGAAAAATTTATTTATGATGGAAGGCCTTGTCGCCAATCCTCAAAATCCTTCTGAAATGCTTGCCTACACTGCGCGAGAACTGTTTATTACACGTGACGAATGGAATACCTTTGAAAAAATAGCACTGCCGATAGATACTACCAATACCTCCATCTCAATTTGTGATGCGGAGTTCGCTCCTTTTGAACCGGGCAAATTTTATATATGCACCCGGACCTATAATTTTTACGAACCAAAACTTTTCGTGTGCAATACTTATGGTGGAAAGATAGAGGACATTACTCCAAAAGACGTGAAAGCAGAACGTATTGAAGTCGCAACGATCCAACAACAGAAATTCAAAGGTAAGTTTTATGCTGCTTTGGGAACAGGTGATGTTTTTGTTACTTTTTATAATGGCGAAAAATATTCCATACTTAACACGGTGCCAATTAATCACACTTTTGGAGGATCTTTCTGGAACCTTGAAATGGGCGTGAACCAGGTGGATACAACTATTATTTATGTGTGCTTGACTGAAATTTCGAGAAGCAGGGACGGTGGTAAAACATTTGAAAAAATAGGAGCCTATAATGGAAGAAACACGCATGCCGATGTGCGCGGACTTATGCTTTCACAAAGCACGCGCCGTGGAAAAAACGATGTGCTCGTTATTGCCAATGATGGCGGTTTATCGCGTCTTGACACTACTGAGGGTGTAAACTGGATTAACCTTAACGGGAATGGACTTAACGTTAACCAGTTCTGGGGAGCAAGCGTGGCGCAGGACGATTCATTGTTGATTGTTGGTGGTGTGCAGGATAACGGTGGATTTATTCTTACTGCGGAAAACAATATCAATACAATGTATAGTTGTGGTGACGGTTACCTTGGACTTGCGCTGGATAAATATTCAGGAATTATTGAATGTAATCCGCCCAGTCTTTTTTACCATAACCTGAAAACAAAGCAGGATGTATATCTTCAGGTAAATGAATCGCAATGCGAAACGCGAAGGCCGCTGGAGTTAAAAGATTCATTTGTTTATGCAGGGTACCAGAATATCTGGCGGATAAATAAATACAAAATCGGGAAAGGAGAGTCTGTATTTTCAAAATTTACGGAAATGCCTGTTGTGAAATATGATAACGAAACACGAAGAAACAATTCAATTAAATGCATGTCGTTTGGCGAAAAAAAATGCGCGATTATAGCTTACGCAAATCCTAACTGGTCTTCAAAAGAAAATATCGGGAAAATATTTTTTTCTGAAAACATTAACGCTGCAAGTCCTGAATGGAAAGACATTACACCTCTTGTTAGTTTTCAAACTCTTGAAATCTGCCGGTGGTTTGAAGTTAGTGCAATAGAAGTAATAGAGTCTGAGCCGGTGCGGTTTTGTTTTGCCGCCAGGGATGTGTTTGATCAGTCGAATACATTATTATTCATGGCGTATTATTACCCCGATTCGAACCGCTGTGACGTAAAAAAAATAAACAGTAATCTTCCCCCTGTTGGAATTAATAAAATCTTAACTGATAAATTCAGTGGTCTTACATACATTGGCTGTGACGACGGCGTCTATTATTCGAGTCTGGATAAAGATACGGTGATATGGAAAAAGCTTAATGGTAATAACTATCGATTACCTGCAGTGATGGTCAATGATCTTTCCTTCAACTACGCGAACAACACCCTTGTTGCTGCTACATACGGAAGGGGCGTATGGCAAACAACTCCGGTAATTGGTTTAAATAAGATCACAGAAATAAAAAGCAATCAGATAGTAAAAGAGCCTTTTAAAATCGATGGAAAATTAATTGTCGCAAGAAAAAAAATATTAATACTTGAGAATAAATTAATTCTTACGAATGGCTCAGTAATTGAGTTGAAGAAAGGCAGCACGCTCATCATTTCAAATAAAAACCTGCTGCGGGATGAAAACAATAAATTAATCGATTTAGATACTTTCATTCATAAAACAAAAGGTGCAAAGGTTATTTATCGCTGATTAATTTCTTTACTTTTATGTTCCTGGTATGAAATACTTCTTTTCTATAATTTCAATAGTCCTTTCCTTCCTTGGAAAAGCGCAATATCTTAACGTTCCGCCAAGGTTACCCTCCATGCTAACGGGTTCGCAATACACGGCTCAAATCGCCGCTCTAAGCTTAACGGCGCGGGAAAACAGCATTTATAATGAAGTCATCAGCGGTAACGTTCCCGATTTTTCGCGTACGTTAACACCTGTTACAGGTACCGCACTCATCGGCGGATTTCCAAAATCAGTAACTTATTATGTTCTTCCGGATTACCTTGCGATCGGTTCGGATGCGGATTATTTTCTTTGCCCGATGTCGCCCATGCTCGCCACTAAAATTGCCGACAGCTTAGGGTGTACGCTGCCAACACGTAAAATGGTGAATGATATTTACGCGCAGGCTACTCTTACCATGAGTCCCTTAACCATTCCTGCAAGCGGCACCATGACAACCGTTCAGGCCTTTGCACAACACAATGGTATGGTAAAAAATCAACGCAATGGATTTATTCCTCCTTACTCTTTAGGAACGTTAGTAGCGGGAGACAAGAAGGACGTGATCATTTCTAATCTCATTTATTCCACAGCCAACCGCGTTATTATTTACGGCTGGCACACCAGTGTTGGCAATCCTATTCAGCCGATGACCAATGTTCATGCAGATACCTATATGGATTACAGTCATGGCATCCGGTTAATCCAGAATGCCGTTGTGTATAACGGTTCGCCTACTACCATCAAGGCATTGCTCACGGGCAGTCTTAACCCGATGTTAAGTGATGAAGGGGTTATAAATCCTCCGCAGTATCCGTATGGAAATACTGTTTCATTTTTAAACACACCCCAATCATTTGCTGTTATTAATAAAACAAATAACACGCTGGAAATTAAAGTGAAGAACGACGTGGATGTTACGCATTATAAAATTTATTCAAGTACAAACGGAACAACATTCGCAACTCAAACACTTGCGAAAAATAATCTTACACTTACCACGCTTTCTGCCGGACAAATCTATTTTATTAAGATCGCTGCCTACAACGCCACGTATTCTGTAACCTCGGGCACCTCCGAACTATTGGCCGGAGTTCCTTGTTCTTATCAGGATTCGCTCTTAATCGTAAATGGTTTTGACCGGAACGTAACGGGAAATACATTGGATTTTGTAAGACAACACGCGGGCGCGGCCTATTCAAACCAGCATTATTTTTCATCGGCTACAAATGAAGCACTCACTGATGGATTGGTTAATCTCACGGTTTATAAATCCGCTGACTGGATTCTCGGAAAGGAAAGCACTGCTAACGAAACGTTCAACGCTTCGGAACAAACGGTTGTGAGCACCTATTTAAAACAGGGTGGAAAATTATTTGTTAGCGGATCGGAAGTAGGGTGGGACCTTGATAATAACGGAACGGCAGCTGACAAAAGTTTCTATAACAATTACCTGATGGCGTCTTACGCTGCAGATGCTCCTAACAGCCAGGCCTCAACCTGGTATAAAACAATTAAAGATCCTTCCGCTAATGTGTTCCAGTTTAATGATACCTGTGTTTTTGATAATGGAAGCAACGGCACTTATAATGTAGATTATCCGGATGTTATTTCACCGATGAATGGAAGTTCTGCCTGTATTAAATTTACGAATGCCGGAAGTAACATTGCTGGTGTAGCCTATTCAGGAATGTTTACAGCGGGTTCAGTTCCTGGTAAGTTAGTGTACATTACTTTTCCCTTCGAAACTATTGTGTCCTCAGCTAAAAGAATTATAATGTTTCAGGATGTATGGGAATATTTTTTTACTGCAATAGCTACATCTCAGAAAGAAACAGTTTATTCGGGAAGCATGGAAATTTATCCTAATCCTGTAAAAGATATTTTACATGTATCCGATAATTTTAATGTTACTGAAATAAAAATTTATAGTGTGCAGGGACAGCTTTTATCAGAAGTTTCAAATGAAAATAATATTTCAACCGCTCAATTATCTCCCGGAATTTATTTGGTGGAAATAATTTCGGGTGATAAAAAAATTCTAAAAAAAATAATTAAGGAAGACTAGAAGATCAATCCAGGGAATGATATCAATCATTTGAGTTCCCCAACGTAATTGGCTATAACGACTAAGACCGCTTAGTCTTTAATAAGCCTTACATTTGCGGTTTTACCGTTAGAGGTAGCTTTTAATATATACAGGCCTTTAGCCTGTTCGCTTATATTCAGCTTAAATTTACCCGATTCAATTGTTGTGAATAATATAATGCTACCTAACATATCATACACTTGAATTTTAGTTGCGCTTTCCACTTCAAGAGTATATAAGCCTGCGCCCGGATTTGGATATACGTTCACCGCAGCAGCTGCAAAGTGTGTTTCAATTCCGGTACAAGTGCTCACGCTTTGTGTTACAACCGCAGTAGCACTACAACCAACTGTGTTAGTTCCAACAACCGTGTAACTTGTGGTAACGCTTGGACTAACCGCAATAACTGTTGTTGTAGCGCCTGTGCTCCAGGTATAAGTAGCAGCGCCGCTTCCGGTTAAAGTAGCACTTTGTGTCGGGCACAATAAAGTATTTGAACTTGTCGCCGTTACAGTGGGACCACTACAGCTAACTTTACGGATGCTATTGTTGCTCAAATCTGCGATATACACATTGCCCGCTGCATCCTCCGCAACTCCAAAAGGATAATTTAATTGTGCAAGCGTGGCAGCAGCTCCGTCTCCCGAATAACCCGCAACACCGGTTCCGGCAAACGTTGAAATAATACCACCGGTATTTACCTTCCGGATGCAATGGTTGTATTTATCCGAGATATACACATTTCCCGCTGCATCCTCCGCAACTCCAAAAGGATAATTTAATTGTGCAAGTGTTGCAGCTGCCCCGTCACCTGAATAACCCGCAACGCCGGTTCCGGCCAAGGTTGAAATAACACCGCCGGCATTTACTTTCCGGATGCGATGGTTGACATAATCTGCAATATACACATTGCCCGTTGGATCCACCGCAACTCCAGTAGGGCCAGATAACTGTGCGAGAGTGGCAGCAGCCCCATCACCCGAATACCCACCAAGGCCGTTTCCGGCAATGGTTGAAATAACACCGCCGGTATTTACTTTCCGGATGCGATCGTTGCCATAATCAGCGATATACACATTGCCCGCGGCATCCACCGCAACTCCAATCGGAAAATATAAAGTTGAAATCGTGGCAGCAGACCCGTCGCCAGAATAACCCAAAACACCGGTTCCGGCAAAGGTTGAAATAACACCGCCGGTGTTTATTTTCCGGATGCGATGGTTGTACTCATCTGCAATATACACATTACCCACTGCATCCACCGCTACCCCAATAGGGCCATTTAACGTTGCAAGCGTGGCTGCAGCTCCGTCTCCGGAATAACCAGCAACACCGGTTCCGGCAAGGGTTGAAATAATTCCGCTTGTATTTACTTTCCGGATGCTATTGTTGCTTGCGTCCGCGATATATATGTTGCCCGCTGCATCCACCGCAACTGCAGCGGGATTATTTAAAGTTGCAATCGTTGCAGCAGCGCCGTCTCCTGAATAACCCGAAACACCGGTTCCGGCAATGGTGTTAATTATTTGCGCCTTGGTAATAGTGCTATATCCAACACAAGCAAGTAGTGTAATTAATAATGATTTTTGTATTTTCATTTTTAGCGTGGGTGTTTAATGTGGTGGCAAACGGATTTAATAAGCAAAAAAAGTGCGCTGTTCTAGATTGAATTTTAAAAAACCTTACAAGAATCAATTCAATAAAACGTTATCAATCAGTCGTATTTTACCTACATAACACGCAATAAGAGCAACATGTTTTTTAGCTTCTGAAAAAGAATTTATTTCTTTTAAAGTTTCGGCATCGCAAATGGTAAAGTAATCCAGCTCGTAATTTCCACGCTTATTCAACTCAGAAACAATATGTTCTTTTATCTCAGGAATTTCTTTGCCTTTTTTCTTTAGTTCCCTGGCTTCCTGCATCAATTTTGGAATGATCTTGGAAACCTCGCGTTCTTTAGGGTTTAAAAGAGCGTTCCTGGAGCTCATAGCGAGCCCATCGCTTTCACGTAATGTAGGACAGGTCACTATCTCTATCTCGTAGTTTAAAAGCTTAACAAGGGCCCTTATAACCATTACCTGCTGGTAGTCCTTGCTTCCAAAAAATGCCTTATCAGGCCTCACCGCGTCAAATAACCTGCTTACAACCTGTGCCACGCCGTTAAAGTGGCCGGGACGATGATCTCCTTCAAGAATCTTATCCAGGTATCCGAAATCAAATTTCCGTTCATCCTTTTCAGGATACATTTCCTCCGAGCTCGGCATAAAAACCACGTCACAATGCGCTGATTTTAACATCTCCAGGTCGGTCTGAGGGGTTTTTGGATACCTGTCAAGGTCTGATTTATCGTTAAATTGGGTTGGATTAACAAAAATACTGCAAACCGTTAGATCGCATACTTTTTTAGAAGCCTCTACAAGTGATATGTGTCCGGGATGCAGGGCCCCCATGGTGGGCACAAACCCAACGGAAATTTTTCCGGTTTTTTTTTGAACCAGAAACTCCTGCAATTCGCCTATTTTCGTGAAAATTAACACCGTTTAAACGTTCAAATGTACATTTTACTTTGAAATATGGGTTATTTTTTATTACTTTTGTATATTCTTATTTTAAAGGAACAGATTTATATGAAGAAAGCAAGAGTCCTTTTCGTTTCACAAGATATCACCCCGTATTTAGATGAAACCTCAGTCGGTAAAATTTCGAGGAAACTCCCCCAGGGTATTCAGGAACGCGGTAAAGAAATCAGAACATTCATGCCAAAATATGGCTGCATCAATGAGCGCCGCCACCAGTTACACGAAGTTATCCGTTTATCAGGCATGAACCTGGTAATAAATGATGTTGATCATCCCCTGATTATTAAAGTTGCCAGCATTCCGAGTGCGCGTATGCAGGTGTATTTTATTGATAATGAAGAGTTTTTCAGCAGAAAAGCGGTTTTAGCTGATAAAACAAGCGGTAAAGCGTTTGATGATAATGATGAAAGGGCTATGTTCTTTGTACGTGGCGTTGCCGAAACAGTTAAAAAACTGGGCTGGCAGCCTGATGTGATCCATTGCCATGGCTGGTTCACTTCATTAATGCCAATGTACATTAAAAAATACTACGCTGAAGATCCTATTTTTGCAGATACCAAAATCATTGTTTCTTTATATGATGATGAGTATCCAAAAACATTGAACAAGAAGTTTATGGAAAAACTTGCGTTTGATGGCTTTAACAAAAAAGACCTTAAGCTTATATCAGAAGAATCCAGTCACTTGAACATGCTTAAGCAATCTATTGAGTATGCTGACGGTGTTATTCAGGGTTCTGAAACACTGAACGCGGATCTTGAAAAGTTTGTGAAGAAAAGTGGTAAGCCTTTCCTTACTTACAAAAATGAGCTGGAATACATGGATGCCTTCAACGAATTTTATGACGAAATTCTCGAAGAAGAAAATGTGCTGAGCTAAAATTTTATATACTTTATAACTAACCCAGATGATAAACGTCTGGGTTATTTTTTTGCTTTTTTTGTAATTCTTTCCAATAAAACATAACTTAAAATTGTTACTTTAGCCGCTCCTCTTGAAAACAGTTAAAAATATAGTTTGCTTTCTGGTACTGGTCATTGTTTTATCAGCCTGCAAAAAAGATCACCAGGTTCTTGGCGCCGATGTGCAGCCTGAAGACGATGTGCTTGGCGCGAGTTTTACAGATGCCACGCCCTTATACCTTCACACAATTGCCCATAAGCCCACTTTTAGTTTTCCTTCTGAAATTAAATTTTTAGGCAGTAATCAGGATCCCGTTTTTGGCCGAACGGATGTTGGTCTTTATACCAATCTTAATATTCCAAATGCGATCACAAATGTTTCTTTTGGCGCAGATGCAAATCTTGTTTCGGCGGAAATTATTTTAGTTGCACCTTCTCTCGATTTTCTGGGTAATTATTTTACACCACTCAGCTATACTGTTTTTCCTGTTCAAACTGCGCTTAGCACTTCTTCTGTTTATTTTACAAATAACGACAGTCTTTACAATAAAAATGCCATGTTGGGCAGTTATACCGGCACCTTTACCGTTATTGACGGAAAACTTGCACTACGCATTCCTATTGATCAGAATTACGCCCAGTCTATTTTAAACAACACACAGTACTTGGTAGATAACGCAACTTTCCAGAGTGTGTATAAAGGATTTTATATCAGCTGCGAAGGCAGTTCGCTAAACCCGGTGAATGCACAGGGAATGATTTCCAAATTCAGCATGAATGATCCTCTCACGGGTTTATATCTTTATTACCAGAACGGAACACCTTCCGCCATTAAAGAAAATAAATCATTCAGGTTTGCCTTTACAGGAACAGGTTCGGTTAAATTAAATACTGTAAAATATCAACCGGTAAATGGCGCTGTTTCTTCCTTGTATTCTCAGCTTACCGGCGACACTGTTAAAGGACAGCAGAATTTATTTTTAAAAGGACTTGCCGGCACCAAGTTAAAATTATACATGCCTACGCTTAAGTCTTACGCCGATTCTTTTAAAGTGGCAGTAAACCGCGCGGAAATTGTTTTAAATGTGGACCCTTCGTTCACTTCGTCAAATGCGCAATATTTCGCGCCTCCCTATCTTGCGCTCCTGGCAATGGATTCCCTCTCGCGTGAATCTTTTGTGCTGGATCAATTATCTACCGTTGATGCGGCAAGGTATGATGGAATATACGACAACGTTAATAACCGTTATGTGTTTAATATTGCCCGTCACGTTCAGGCTATTTTTAATGGTGTCAAAAAGAATTATGGTTTTTATGTTGTTGTGGCC
The DNA here is from genome assembly GCA_013816895.1 of Bacteroidota bacterium. Taxonomy (GTDB): domain Bacteria; phylum Bacteroidota; class Bacteroidia; order B-17B0; family Aurantibacillaceae; genus Aurantibacillus. The sequence goes on along the minus strand of JACDDR010000008.1, from coordinate 2,969 downwards.
GATCCTTCTGCACTTTACACCGTAAAGCGCGACAATAATGCGGAGCGTGTGGTGATCGCAGGCATTTCGCACAGCACTTTAAAACCGAAACTGAATCTTAGCTACGTTAAGTTTAAAAAAGATAAATAAGCGCCGGCATGTTGGATGAACAGGAAATCCGGAAACTACTGAACCTTGAGGTGGACCGCGCTGCCCCTACTGTGATTATATTTGCCGAACAAATTACTCCCCGATTAAATTATGTTTGCCGTTTTATTTTTGAGCACGTGCTTAAAATTAAATTTGTTGTTACTTCCGGAAGTGACGAGTTTCAGGCTTCCGGCTTTTATAAAATAAATTACTCCGCACAAATAATTACCAATACGTTTCAAATTGTTCCGCAGGGCTTTTTATTTGGAAGAGGCGTCGACGCAGTTGTGCCAATTGCAGAAAAGAAAAAAAATTCAATTTACTTTTTCACAAAAAACAGAAGTACTGATTTTGATTACGATGTTTTTTCCGCGGTATTCTATCTTGTATCCCGTTATGAGGAATGGCAGCCCTTTGAAAAGGACGTACACGGTCGTTTTGAATTGAACCAAAGCATTCTTTATAAAAACGGCTGTCATTTACTGCCAGTGGCTGATGAATGGATCATGGAATTGAGAGAAGCTCTTGCGCTTTTTTATCCCGGAATTATTTTTCCTTCTCTAACAACTCGAACAATTGCATCCATTGACGTGGATAATTTGTTCGCCTATAAACACAAAGGTGTTTTGCGAACAACCGGAGCGCTTGCGAAAGATCTTGTAAAAGGCGATTTTAAAAACGCAGCCAAAAGGCTAGGTGTATTAACGGGTAAAGAAAAAGATCCCTTCGATATTTATGAAGAGTTTACACGCTATTGTACTCAAAATCAAATCCCACTCTTTTATTTTTTCCTTTTCCGGTCGGGTACAAAATTCGACCGAACAGTGTCTTCATCTTCACCGGCCTTTAAAAAGGCAATCACTACTGTATTAAACGAAGGAGGAAATGTTGGGTTGCATCCATCCTATGAAACAAGCGATCGTGAAGATCTTCTTGCTTCTGAAATTAAATGTTTTTCAGAAACACTTGGCGTGCCTGTTATCTTCTCACGGCAGCATTATCTCAAATTTAAAATAAGATCAACTCCACGCGAACTTTTAAAAAATAATATCAAGGTTGATTTTACAATGGGTTTTGCTTCTGGTCCGGGTTTTCGCGCGGGCACTTCACGTCCGTTCTTTTATTACGATTTTGAAAAGGAGGCTGAAACAGTCTTGTTGTTCGTTCCTTTTTGCGCAATGGACGGTGCTTATACGGTATACGACAAAAAACCTGCCGATGAAGCCCTGGCATTGTTGAAAAATTTAAAAAGGGAGATAAAAAAGACGGGTGGATTATTTGTAACGGTTTTTCATGAACGCACCTTTGCCGACCACTTATACCCTGGTTTTGGCCGGATGTATAAAACCCTTTTAAAAGATGAATAGCGTGAAAAAAATGCAGTATATTTATGCATTGAAATTTTTTAAACACATACTGGTTCTTTGCCCCGCAATCTTACTTTTTAATTCGTGTAAGAACGATTTAAAACTGAATGCGCCCTACAAAGAAACGCCAAGTATTTATGCGGTTTTAAATCCACAGGATAAAGTTAACATGATTCGCATTAACAAAGTCTTTCTTGGAGAGTCGGATGCTAATGCAATGGCGCAGGTTTCGGATTCGATCAATTACCAGCCGGGAGAATTAAGAGTTTCTTTGAAACGCATCGTAAGCAATAACTATGATTATGCCAGTCCGGGTTTAATGGAGGTTGTTTTCAGGGATTCAATAATTCAGGCCAAACCAGGAGCTTTTAATCAAAACCAGCGGGTTTACGTCACTTCCTCTCCATTATTTACCTGGGGCGATTATGTGCTTACTGTTTATAACAACCATACAAAAAACACATTTACCGCAAAGGCATCTGCTCTTGACAGCATTCATCCTTATTCATATGCCCCCTTTATTGGAGTGGCTTATCCTGTACCTCCCGGGACCCCGATAGACCCCTTAAATTTTGTGGATTATAGCACTGTGGGACAAACTTATAAAATCCGCTATAAAGCTAATTCTTCAAAAATTTATCAGTTAGTAATGCGGTTGCATTATTATGATTCATTACTGAATGGTAATCCGCCTTCCTATAAAAACTACACCTATGCCGATTATTCTTTCTCTAATCAGTATTCTCAGGATATATCCACTCAGGGAGATCTCGTTAATTCATTTAAGGGACAGGATGTTTTTGACGCAATTGGAAAAGCGGTAAGTCAGGTTCCTTTTAATGGCGATGTAGTAGGTCGCCGCATGTATAAAATTCAGTTTCTGATTTACACTTCTTCGCATGAATATAGCAATTACCTCCAGTTTGCAGCTCCCTCGTTAAGCATTAACCAGGAAAAGCATCTGTACTCTAATTTCGACAACAGCGCGGCTATCGGTATTTTCACCTTTCGAACCCGCTGCTCTGTAGTAAAAGAAATGGACAACTCATTCATTTCGGCCTTCGCAACCAACAAAAGCACTTGTTCTTACAAGTTTTTTAATGCGACCATGAACCTTCCGGGGTGCCAGTAGAACTGACAATAGTCCTGCAATTTCCAGCATTTTCCGGCCATTATTTAACTTCTTTTTTGCCTTAGGTGACACTCTGTCACTAAAAACCACTAAAGCCCGCTCTGGCATATTTATTGAAGTTTTTAATAAGAATTTTAGACTTTTAATACAATAATACAATGGGAAAAATAATTGGAATAGATTTAGGAACTACTAATAGCTGCGTGGCAGTTATGGAAGGTAATGAGCCGGTAGTTATTGCAAATAACGAAGGCAAGCGTACCACACCTTCGGTAGTAGCCTTTGTTGAAGGTGGCGAGCGCAAAGTGGGCGATCCTGCAAAACGTCAGGCCATCACCAAT
>JACDDR010000136.1:3221-9508 GCA_013816895.1 Bacteroidota bacterium | reverse complement strand
GTAATGTGTTGTTGGCAAGGCCCTGAACAATAATGGCGCTGCTTTGTACGCCCACATTACCACCCATGGCACCAATCAGGGGAATAAAATAAGCCATCTCGGGGTGTATTTTTATTTGCTGTTCATAGGTGCCAATAATGCGCGAACCTACAATTCCCCCACACATGCCCACAAGCAGCCAGGGAATCCGGGCACGTGATAAACGCCATAAATCGTCATTGGAGTCAACATCATCAGAGAGACCACTCATGCGCTGTATGTTCTCCTCCGCGGTTTCACGGATCACATCTACCACGTCGTCAATTGTAATGCGTCCCACAAGCCTCCCAAACTGGTCTACAACCGGCAAAACCACAAGGTCATACTTCTGCATAATCTCAGCTACTTCTTCGCTGGTGGTGCTTGTTTTAACGTATTGTATGTCGGGGTCCTGGATCTCTTCAATGCGGGCAAGGGGATGCGAGATGATCAGCTTTTTTAACGAAAGCATTCCAATCAGGCGCTCGTTGTTGTCCACCACGTAAACCGCGTACATCACATCCACGTTATCGGTCTGGCGCCTGATCTCTTCAATACAGGCGTTAACGGTCTCAAAGCCATATACGCTCACCAGCTCTTTGGCCATCAGGGAACCCGCAGTGCCTTCCTGGTAATTGATAAGCTCCGCAATATCGCTGGCCTGTTCTAAATCTTCGATGTGCGAAAGAACCTCTTCCTGGATGTTTTGCGGTAATTCAGAAATAACATCGGCAGCATCATCGCTGTCCATGTTATCAAGCTGTTCGGCAATTTGTTTTGAGCTGAACGTGGCGAGCAAACGCTCACGCATATCATCATCCAGTTCAAGTAAAACATTTGGCGCAGTTTCATCATCCAGCAACTCATAAATATAAGCCGCTTCCGAATCGCGTAACTGGTTGATTATTTCAGCAATATCGGGCGCATACAATTCATGCAACTGCGCGTTAAGAAAAGCGGCATCTTTATCGTCGATGGCGTCTCTTAATTTGTCAAGATATTCTGATGTTAGTTCGAACTGCATGTTTAAAGCCATGCAAAAGTAAAACTATTTATTCATATTAAGTTGTTTAACGGCGCTTTTTATGCGCACTGTAATGGCAGGTGGCTGTGGATATTTCCGCAGTTCTTCAAGCACCATCACAAGCTCGTTTTTTAATTCCGGGTAATGCGAACAGATATGCGATGCCACAGTAATGGCAAAAGCGCGAACAGCAATAGGATGCTTAACTTCAGTAATAAAACCGAAACAAATATCAATGAGTTCGCCATGGTATTTTTCAGGAATATCGATGGCGGAAAAAATGCGAAGAATGTTGCGCGGAATTGCAGGATGCTGATCAGTAGCTTTCAAAATCTCCACCAGTTTTTTAAGATACGGCACAATCAAATCATTGTGCGCAATGGCTATTTCAGAAAGTGGCCATGCAGCCCGCTGCGTAACACGGTATTCGCTTTGTAAAAAAACAGTTACAAGTTCTTTAAATTTCTTCTTGTCATCGCCAATATACCGGACGATCTTATTTGTTTGCGATTTACTGTGTTCCGCTTCTATTGCTGCTTTCAGATCCATGCGATAATAGTATCTCTCCAGATTAAAATAAAAACGCCTAACACCGCCGTGATGCAGGCAAGAACAGAAGGCAATGTGATCTTTTCTTTATAGAAAAAATAATTGAGCGGCAATACAAACACGGGAAGCAAGGCAAAAACGGTCTGAGCCTCGGCAACATGCAAATGCGTTATTGCTACGAGAGAGAAACTCACGCCCAGCACAGGCCCCAGAATAGTACCGGCAAGCATGTAGCCCATTCCTTTATTGCGGTTGGTAAATATTATTTTAGAGTTGGCGAGAAAATTATTACTGACAATGGAAATAATCATTGCTGCGCTGAAGGCGAATAACAACCGAATCCACACCGCCTGCAGGGTTGGAATTTCGGTAAGCTCGCCCGTTTTTTGAAAGCCTGATTTCGACAGCACTAACCCACAGCCCTGGCACAAAGCTCCGACGATGCCGTAAATTATTCCTGCTTTGTTGCGTTTGAAACCATGCGCTTCGGCTTCCTTTGCATCCTTTTTAGATAAGGTCAGCCAGATAACGCCGCTGATAGTAACGGCCATGCCCACAACCCCAACAACATTTATCCGCTCATTCAGAACAATTACACCAAGTATTAAAGCCGCACAAGGAGCTATAGTGGTGTATAAGCTTCCGAGTTTTGGCCCAAGTATTTTAAAAGAATTAAACGCACAAAAATCACCAATGGTAAAACCAACGATGCCCGAAAGGCCGAGATACAAATAATTGTGGAATGAAGGTGTGGTGGCAAGCGTGTAGGGAGAAATGCCATAGTAAGCACAGGCGATAATGCCAATGAAGATCCATGCGAGCAACAACCGGTATTGATTGAGTGCAGAAGTACCAAACCGCCGGGCCGCTTCTGTAAAGGGAAAAATGCCAAGGCTCCAGCAAAATGTTGTTATTATGGCAACCAATATTCCCATAGCTTAAACGTAATTAGATTTTAATTTGGATTAAATTGAATCAAAGTTACTGATCCGTGTATTTTCTTTCGCCGAATATGGAGCTTCCTATCCGGATCATGTTACTTCCGCATTCAATGGCCAATTGATAATCGCCACTCATGCCATAACTTAAAACAGAAAGGCGCGAATCATGTTGCAGCATTTTTTCCTGGAATTGTTTCACCGAACTAAATTCGCGACGAACCTCCTCTTCATCATCTGTATTGGAGGCCATCGCCATGAAGCCTTTTACGCAAATATTTTTGAGGGATTTAAATTCTTCTGACTTAAGAACTGTTTCACACTCTTCAAAATCAAAACCGAACTTTGTTTCTTCCCGCGCAATATAAAGTTGCAAAAGACAATTCACCACGCTGTTTATTTTTTCTGCCTGTTTATTGATCACCTTCAATAATTTGAAACTATCCACACCATGGATAAGATGAACAAAAGGCACAATGTATTTTACCTTGTTGGATTGCAAATGTCCTATAAAATGCCATTGTATATCTTTTGGAAGTTGTTCGTATTTGTCGGCTAATTCCTGAACATAGTTCTCACCAAAATCACGCTGTCCGGCATCGTATGCTTGCAGGATTAGCTCATTCGGTTTTGTTTTAGAAACCGCCACCAGCGTTACCTGAGCAGGCAGACTTTTTTTTATCGCGATTAAATTTTCTTTAACTGACATTTTCTAGATACGAATACCAATTACACAAACGTCATCCACTTGTTCCAGGTTTCCTTTCCATTCATTAAACGCCTTCAAAAGTTCCTCTTCCTGCTCACTCATCTTTTTTTGTTGAAGTGAGAGTAGCAGATCCTGAAGTTGTTTGTACTTAAACTTTTTTCCCTGTCCGATTGAACCGTCGTTCTGGCCGGTTTTTGGTCCGCCAAACTGATCGGCATAACCATCAGTAAAAATATAAAGTGCGTCTCCGGAGGCTAGCTCTACTCTATGGTTGGTAAAGGACGCCTGTTTTCCGCCGGAAAAACCAATGGGTTGCTTATCCGCTTTAATTTCTTCGATGGTGAAAGAATTATCTTGTTTTTTAAACCTCCATAAAGGATTATTGGCGCCTGCAAACTCAACAAAAGATCCTTTCTCATCTTCATCAAAGCATAGAATAGAGATATCCATCCCATCTTTACTTTCGCCCTCTATTCCGGTTTGTTTTAGAGATTTAATAATGTTGCTACTAAGTTGGTTCAGAATTTCAGAAGGTTTTGTGATTCCCTTTTCATTAATTATTTCATTCAGAAAAGCATTTCCGATCATACTCATAAAAGCGCCTGGCACCCCATGCCCAGTACAATCCACGGCGGCAATCAACCGCTTCCCGTTCTTTTCGGTAAACCAGTAGAAATCGCCGCTCACTATATCTTTTGGTTTAAATAAAACAAAAGCATCTGGAAAAGCTTTGTACTTAATATCTTTATCCGGAAGGATTGCCTCCTGTATTCGCTTTGCGTAATTGATGCTGTCTGTAATATCTTTTTTCTGTTCTTCTATTTCTATATTTTTTTTGGTGAGCAGAATATTCGCTCTTTTCTTTACTTTGTAACGGCTCATAATCACTGTGAGCATCACTCCAATAAGCACCAGACCAAACACCAGAACAAATATCCAGGTGCGGTTCTTTGATAACTGAAGCTTTTGAATTTCTTTATCCTTGTTTAAAAGCACGATCGCGTTTTCCCTTTTTTCAAGGTCGTTTCTGAATTCGCTTTCACGCATAACTTTAAGACTTGAATTGGCGAAAAGAGTATCCTGAAACGCGTTCATTTTTTCGGCAGCCTTATACGCCTCCTGAAACTTTCCCATTTCGGCATATATCTGCGCAAGCATTCCATAAGCGCCGGAAATTGTAGCAATAGAGTGAACCTGCTGCGATTCTTTAAGCGATTCCTTTGCAAACTTTTCAGCGTTCTCCAGGTCAGACTTATCATAATACATATTTGAAATTCCCAGTTTGCCAATGGCCGAAGCGGGTATATCCTTCTCTACTTTCCAGCTCTCTACAGCTTTAAAAAAATAGGAGAGCGACGTATCAGCCTGACCCAGATCAGCGTAAATATTGGCAATATTATTATAGTTATATCCAAGGCTTTTATCGCCACTCTTTTTTTTGATCGCGAGGGATTCAAAAAAGTAAGCAAGCGCTTTATCCAGTTTCCCCAGCCGGTAATAAACACTTCCGATATTGTTCATAGAGGCGCCAACAAGACGGTCATCTTTGAGTTCCTTTCTTATATCAAGCGATTTTTCGTAATGTTTCAGCGCAGTTTTAAAATCCTTTTGCACATTATATAAACCCGCGATATTATTTAAGCTGGCGGCAATTCCTCTTTTATCGTCAATTTCTTTACGAAGGCCGAGCGATTTCGAGTAAAAATCATAGGCCTTATTGTAATTATCCTGATTTGTGTACAGGTTACCAAGATTATTATAGGCGTTCGCTATTCCCTTTTTATAATTTATTGACTGCGCTAACTCAAGAGCCGAATAAGAATATTGAAGACATTCTTTTGGATCATCCTTTTTCGAAATCTCTGCAAGGAAATTTAAAAGGTCGGTCCTTTCAGTTTTATTTGTGCTGCTTTTAAGACGAAGCTGAAGCGAATCTCTTCTGCTGGTCTGCGATTGAAGTGCAGCGATATTAAACAACAAGAGTAAAAAGAAATATCTATAAATTTTAGTCAATGTTTCTTTTTGTATAAAATTTATTCCTCAAGACTATAGATCACAAGTCCGCTGCGCATTTTGGGCTCCACCCAGGTTGATTTAGGAGGCATTATGTTATTGGTATCGGCAATCCATTTTAAATGTTCCATTGTTACCGGATACAGGCCAAATGCAACGGCGGCTTTACCTTCATCTACTGTCATTTTTAAAGTTTCTGCACCTTTAATACCCGGCACAAACCCAATACGTTTATCCGTTTTTAAATCGTGAACGTTTAATATTGGTGCAAGTACATGCTCGGTGAGGATGGATGCATCGAGGCTTCCAACGGGACTGTCGGCCCTGTAAACACCATCCTTCGCGGTAAGTGAATACCATTTTTTATCCAGGTACATGGAGAGTTCATGTTTGCGTGTTGGCTTAAAAATAAATTCATTCATCTCACTCACGATAAAACTTTTTGAAAGTTTCTCAATGAATTGAGCAACCGACAAGCCATTAAGATCTTTTACCACGCGGTTATAATCATAGATCCGCAACTGGCTTTCAGGAAAAAAAACACCGAGATAATAATTGTAAGCTTCGTCTCCAGTGTACCCGGTATCTTTGGCACGTCTTAACTTACCCAGCAAAGCAGCCGCAGCAGAACGGTGATGACCATCGGCAATATAAATGGCAGGAATTTTCGAGAAACGCTCCTGTATCAGTTTTATGGATTTGGTTTTATTTATGACCCACAAAGTATGCCTCACGCGATCCGTTGTAGTAAAATCGTAATCGGAACGATAGGTCATTACATCAGCAGTAAGCGCATTTATTTTTTCATCATCCGGGTAACAAAACAAAACAGGCTCGGCATTGAATTCGCACACTTCAAGATAATCTTTCAATTTTTCCTCACGCTGTGTAATGGTTTGTTCGTGAATTTTGATTACCCCGCTCATGTAATCGTCAATACTGGTACAGCCAATGATTCCCAGAAATGTATTTTCATTTTTTACCTGCCGGTAAAGGTAATAGCAAGCTGTTTCGTCCCTTTGAAAAACGCGGGCGT
>JACDDR010000136.1:0-3211 GCA_013816895.1 Bacteroidota bacterium | reverse complement strand
TTGAACCTTTTTTTTACTTTCTGTAAGCGTTCTTTAGAACCTGGCTTGGTTCGGGCTCCGTCTTCAAAATCAGGATTGATCACGTGAAGAAAAGAGAACGGATTTTGTGTAAGCTTGTCCCTTAATTCCGAGGTGTTGTACCCGTCAACCGAGCGCGAGGCCACAAGATGCACCTTGTCGCTCTCAGGTCGGATTGCTTTAAAGGGAATTATTTTTGCCATTTCAGATCGTGTTTATTAGGGGGAAAGTTAAATGTTATTGGTTAATGGTTATTGGCTAATTTGCACTCAAGGTTAAACGAATAACATTTAACCAATAACTTTATTTCAATGCCTCAATCAACTTCTCGGCCAGCTCCACTCCTATCCGTTCCTGGGCTTCATTGGTTGCGGCCCCTATGTGTGGCGTTAATGAGATCCGGGGATGTTTTAACAGCGCTATCGAAGGTCGCGGTTCGTTTTCAAATACATCCAAACAAGCGTGCGAAATTTTCCCGCTGTGTAATCCTTCAAGAAGATCGTCTTCATTAATAACACCACCGCGGGCAGTATTAATAAGGATGACCCCGTTTTTCATAGAAGCAATTTCGTGGCGTGTAATTAGTTTACCACCCGGCACATGGAACGTAATAAAATCTGAATTCTGAATCACTTTATCCATGCCGGCCGTTTTAATGGCTACGCGCGCAGGCTTTTCGGCTCCTTCTATTTCAATGTCAATTACCACTTCAGTAACAAAAGGATCAAATGCTAAAACTTTCATTCCAAGACCCAAGGCCATTTTTGCAACCCCCTGCCCTATCCGGCCAAAGCCTACAATACCCATTGTTTTCCCGCGAAGCTCAACACCTTTGGCGTATTTCTTTTTTAATTCTTCGAATTTATCTTCACCCGAATTTGGCATCTGCCGGTTGCTGTCGTATAAAAAACGAACGGCATTAAACAAATGGGCAAACACCAGCTCAGCCACCGAGTTACTCGAAGCTGCGGGTGTGTTGATAACATTGATCCCTTTAGACCTTGCATACTCAACATCAATGTTATCCATTCCTACACCACCCCTGCAAATGGCCTTTAAACCCGGACAAGCGTCAATAATATCCTTTCTCACTTTTGAAGCGCTTCTAACGGTCAGGGCAATGTATCCTTTCGAATTAATTTCCGCCGCAATGTTTTGCTGTTCTACTTTTTCAGTCACAACTGTAAATCCCGCTTTTTCAAGAAGTGATTTTCCAACCGCATCTATACCATCGTTTGCTAATATTTTTTTGCTCATAGGAATTTTTTATAACTTTCTAAAAGTAGGAATAAATACAGAAAAAAGAAACAGGGCCGGTATTAGAACTTAATACCGATGGTAGCGGCAAATTGAGCGCTATTATAGCTAATGGTAGATTTTTGCGATACAGTGGTAAACATGTAATAATCTTCTTTGCTGAAATTTTTGAACCAAACGAAGTCGTAAAACACATTGTTCTTACTTCTGAAACCAAAACCAACACTTACCGTATGCCGTACAAACGAGCCGGTAAAAGCGTTTCCAAACGGACTGCCCTGCATATTGTATCCCGCCCTCAGCATAATGGGTTTTAAATTGAATTCAATTCCGGCGCGCACATTAGAAGCATACTTGTATTTATGTTTGATCACCGCGTTCACCCCAGCAAAATCAGCTACAGTGGCGCTCGAGAGCTGCGCGTTTTTATAATTGATAATTTCGTAATCAATTCCTATAGCAGCTTTCTTACCTAGTATAAAACCACTGTTGATGCCAAAGCGTCCTGGTGTGATAATTTTATATTTGAAATATCCGCCATCTGCAGGATCTTTATAATCCAGCGATTTTTTGGTGTCTTTATCAAAAGTAGCAGACATGGAATTATAGTATTTATCTTCCAGTGTAAAAATGGTAGAGGTGTGATAATAAAATCCAAGTCTTAAAAACTCATTCACACGCGCTACCGCTCCAAGTTTTAAATTGATACCACGCCCTGTGGTGTTAAAGTATTCGGTGTACGTAAGGCTGTTAAATCCAAGACGGCCAGGACTGTTTTTAAGTGGGGGGTCTGAATACGTGGTGGTGTAAGTGTAAGGCTGGCCGGGCGGAGAAGTAATACCAATGCGCATGCTGTCCTTATCATCTATTTCGGTATGCGTGGTTGTAGATGTGTAATTAACGCGGGGTAAGCCTAAACTCGCGCCCAGGTAAAACTGGTCCTTATAAGAATAAGCATAGGTAAAATTGAGATCGTTGAGTTTGCCGGAAGTAACAATGTCACGCGTTTGCAAAACATTCCGCTTTAAATCCACGTTCGAAAAAAACTTGTTCGATGTATCATCCAGCACGTAAACCTGGTAACCAAGATTGGAATAACTGTCAAGAGTTAACGCATTGGGCTGCAGTTGAGCTTTATTAAGCATGTCCTTCGCAATGGAATTGGTTGTATAAGCCGAGAGACGCGTTTTCTCATAAAAATTTTGAACCTGAATATTTGAAAAACCCAAAATATGCCTGCTTTCTTTATCTGTTTGTGAAGGCCATGAAATTGCGAAACCAAAATTGTTAAACACAAAACTCGCATCCGTTATTCCACTCGATTTACCATTTAACGTGCCCTCGTTATTAATAAACTTTAAGCCTCCTCCATAAGAAACCTCGCCTTTCTTAAAAATAGCCAGACCACCGGGATTGTAAGCCATGCAGGAAATGTCGGCGCCAAGAGCGCCAAAAGCTCCACCCATTGCCTTGAATCGTGAGGTGCCATTGACACCGGGACGTGAATAACGAATTGCATCCACATCGTTTTGACATAAAAAAGTAAGTGATGCGAAAAGCATAAGGAGCACAAACAGCAACCGTTTCATAAAAATAAAATGTTATCTGGGATGATTGCCACCACCGCCGCCGCCTCGGGGAGTCGTTGTTGTTCCGCCACTGTTGGAGTTCGAGTTAGAATTGGAATTATTCCATCCTCCCTGACTTTTGCTTTCCGTGCTGGTGCCGAAAGGGTTGTTGTTGTTTTGAATTTCGATACCCGTGTTTTTAGGATGATGGCTAGGATCGTTTTCAACACTCGTACCGTTATTTTGAGAATTAATTTGCTGACGCGGAGTTTCCACCGTATTAACAGTAGTGTTACTATTGTTGTTATTGTTGTTGTTGTTGTTGTTCCCGCTAAAAATGGACGGCCAGGTACTTGAACCCCTGGGTG
>JACDDR010000196.1 GCA_013816895.1 Bacteroidota bacterium | reverse complement strand
CGTCCTCACTGTTTGCAGTTTGTCCCCCGCTGTTGCTATGAAACGCCGCCACAATTAAATTCAGATTTTCATCCACCACCACTTTTCCTTTTGTTTCGTCAATGGCATTAAAAATGTTCAGGTCTTTTGGTTTGCCATAATACACCTGGCAGTGAACCTGATCGCAAAGGCTAAAACCTTCGGTTACGTGTTTGTTGATGTGAGCAAGCGCATAAGTGCGCGCGAGAATAGCCTGCACTTTGTAAAATTCAGGAGTAGAACGTGAACCGGCTTCCGCTTCCGTTACGCCGGCAATGTAATTATCAAGTACTACTTCATTAATAAGTCTTAAATAACCTTCGTTTACGCTAAAGCTGATGTTGTTTTGATAGGTTCGTACTTTACGATCGGGGTTCAATAACTTTAGTTTTATTTCTCCTAAATCTTCACCGGTAAATTTGATGTACTTAAATTTTCCAAGAATGTTGTCGTTTTGTTTCAATTCGATGCTGTCAGCGTGGAGTGTAATTTTAAAAATCGATTCTCCTTTGCTTACTGTTAGTAATTTTCCATCGGCCATTAATTTATAAGACCCCGCATTAACATTGCACTGCAATGCGTTCACCTTTAAATGCGTAAAAATTCTGATCTGCAGGGTTTCTGTGGGAAGAAAAAAGGAAGTAAGTCCTAAGATCAAGCTCACACAAATAAATAAGGGAAATATTTTTTTAGTTCGTTTCATTAATTACTTACGTCGTTATACAACCCTTCGGCCAGGCGCTTTGAAGCCCCAGATCCGCCGAGGTGATCCTTTAATAATTTGTATTCCTTTAAGATCTCTTCGCGATACGTTTTATCGTTCAGTAATTTATCAAGTTCGTATCCAATATTTTCTGAAGTAAGATCATCCTGCACCAGTTCTTTGATCATAGGTTTATCCATGATCAGGTTTGGTAAACTTATGTACTTTACATCCACAAGCATTTTAGCGATGCGAAAGGAAAGGCCGCCGCTTTTATAACAAACTACCTGGGGAAGGTTGAACAGCGCGCTTTCCAGTGTGGATGTTCCGGATTTAATGATCCCCGCCGTTGCGTAATTCATTAATTCATAGGTTTGATCGAACACCACTTGGATATTATATTTTAAAAGTGGCTCGTAATGTTTTCGGTCAAGGTTATTGGAACCGGCAACAACAAACTGGTAGTCCTTAAAGCGCGTGGTAACATCCAGCATAATTTTCAGCATGCGTTCAATTTCCTGCACGCGGCTTCCCGGTAACACCGCAATAACAGGCTTGTCGGAAAGTTTGTTTTTCTTCATGAACGCTTCTTTGCTGATGAAGAGCGGTGTTTTTTGTTCAATGGCATCTATCAGCGGATGACCAACAAAGTAAACTTTATGATTGTGCTTTTGATAAAAGGCTTCTTCGAAAGGTAAAATAACAAAAAGATTATTCGTGTATTTTTTTAATATTTCCACCCGGTTCTCCTTCCAGGCCCAAACAGTGGGGGAGATGTAATAATCTGTTTTAATTCTGTGTTCATGCGCCCATTTGGCCATACGCAGGTTAAAGCCGGGATAGTCAACAAGCACAAGAAGATCGGGTTTAAATTTTAGAATATCTTCTTTAACAGTATTAAAATTCTTTTTTATAGTACCGATATTTTTAAGCACATCAATAAAACCCATAAAGGCCATGTTCTTAATGTGAATGCTTGCTTTCTTTTTTGTCAGGCTTTCCATCAGGTCGCCCCCGGTAAAAGCAAACTCAGCTGCAGGATCAAGTTTCAAAAGTTCTTTCATGCAGTTGCTGGCATGTAAATCGCCGCTTGGTTCGCCTGCTATAAAGTAATATTTCAATTTTTGTTTTTTTAGGAAAGATCTGGTTCAAGATAATAGGAAACATAGGCCACTAAAGCAACATATGCCAGCAGGCTTACAATAATGCCTTTCGAAAAATTGTCAATGCGTGTTTTTAGCCCGAAGTAAAAGAGCAGTAGATTCCCAAGTCCGCACAACTTAATAACGCCGCTGAGCAAATAGCCGTTCATGAGGTAACGCATAAATCCGCGCGGGAAACTTAACTGGCTGTAACAAAACATCCAGTAAAAAAAGAACATCATCAGCGGAAAGGAAATGCCAATTAGCAAGCCTATCCAGAAATTATCAAGTTTTTCGGTCCAGGTCATTATTCAAAAGTTTTTAATTCGGTTAAATGGCTGTGCGCCGTCATATCGGTTTGCGTAGGTA
>JACDDR010000195.1 GCA_013816895.1 Bacteroidota bacterium | reverse complement strand
GGTTGCAGTGCTTCAGATACCCTTATCATTAAAGTACAGAGTGCACTGGGGGTAATTCCTGAGGTGTTTACTCCTAACGGGGATGGTAAGAATGACCTTTTTGTAATAGATGGATTGGATTCTTATCCGAACAATAATTTCCAGGTGTTTAACCGCTGGGGTAATCCTGTTTACACCGCTAAACCTTATAAAAACGACTGGAATGGGTCTCCTAACGCGCAGGGTGCCACTGGCTCCGGGAAACTTCCAACCGGAACTTACTATTACCTGCTCGAACTTGGAGATAAAGACAAGTCTGTCTTCAGAGGATTTATACAAATACAATATTAAATTAAGATATAATTTAACAATTCTAAATCATTTTAAATTATTGTGCTCCGGCAAAATGTGAAAAACGTGTTGGTAAAATTGTTAACTTCGTCAAAACCAAAAATTTACTCATGAAAAAAGTAATCATTTTATTTGTTTTATTTCTTTGCAAAGAAAATTTCATTGCCCAGACATCTGATCAAAAGGTAAAAAGAATCGAACTCCAAAAAACATATGAGCCTGTACAGGGCAAGTCGCTTAATTCTGAGGAAAGTGTATACTATGGTTATGACGCGAAAATTAAAGAAATATTACTTAAAGAAAGCTCGATTAGTTTAGTTCCGACCCGTGCCGGGAATCAATCTAAAAACGATTACTTGACTGTTTTAAATGATTGGATAAAATCTAATTCATTACTTATTAAACCTGATCACAGAGGAATTAAAATCGATTAAAAGATGATGAAAAAAATATTTGCCATAGCTCTTTTGTTGGTTTGCCTAACAAACAAAATCACATCGCAATCATTGGGATGTCTTTCTCCTACGCTGGTTTTTTCTGATCCCAGTCAGGCAGGCAACCCGGTAATATCAAGCACTATTAATTGTGATTTTTCCGGTTACATCCGGATAAGATCAAGTCCGGTTTTTAATGGCGCGCTCACTCAGGGAAACACTCCCTGCATAAGAATTGAAACCAGTCTTACGAACGGCAATTCGAATACAAACAATTCTATGGTTTTATTTGAAGGAAGCACGAGCACAGGAACGATTTGTTCTACCTGTCCGGTAAGCATTCCAAACAACTCATTGTTTACTTTGTACTGGCCGGGCCTTACACCGTCGCAGTCACACAGCATAGCACTTTGCCATAATACCGCTACAACTAATTTAACCTACACGGTGTATAGCTGTTATTCGAATGTTATCTTAAATTCAGGAACCTGGAGTAACGCGGGGCCATCAGGCTGTCAGACGTTAACTATCCCTGCAAATACCGCAATTGGAAGCGCTTCGTATGTTGTTAGTCCTGCCGTGCCACCTGCTGCAATCGTTCAGGATTTTGGTGCAGGGTACATAACGCTTGACCCTTGGCAAATGACGCCGGGACTTTATACGATAACCTACAATTTTAACAGTCAGAACGGCTGTACCGCAACAGCTACAAGAACCCTGCTTATTGCCAATCCATATATCACAGGTAATACAAACTTTACAGCGCCTGCCAATCTTTGTCCTTATAGTGGTTGTGTAAATTTAGTTGGCTCTATTACGGGCTATACCGGGGCCTACGCTTTTCCATCCTTTTCAGGAACGGGCGTTGCGTCTAATACATTTTGTCCTTCATCGTCCGGACCGGGAACTTTCCCAGTTACCTTACAGGTTGGGCCTACCGCAGTGTGTGGAAAAACAATTACCAACAACGTTACCGTTAATCCCTTGCCAGGAGCTGCATCCACAAGCGCAAGCTTAACGTGCTCTAATCCATTTACCACCACCTTAACGGGCAGCGGCGGAGTTTCCTATAACTGGACGGGCCCTTCCATCGTTTCGGGTGGTAACTCTTCAAATGTTGTAGTTGGCGCAACGGGTAATTATTCTGTTGTTGTAACTTCTGCCGGTGGGTGTACTGCGCAGGCGGTAGGATCTGTAGGTCAGAACACTACTGCACCCAATGTATCTCCTAACTCTGTAAGCAATATTATTACCTGTGCTAACCCCCAGGCCACTGTTTCAGTGGCCCCTGCTTCGGGTGTTACCTATGCGTGGAGCGGCCCCGGAATTTCAGGATCTTCTACCGGCGCTGCTATAACGGCCACAGCAGGCGGAAACTATAATGTTGTTGCAACGAATACGGCTAACGGCTGTTCTACTAATTCAACTATTATTAACGCTGCCCAAAATACAACAATAACAAATACAC
>JACDDR010000135.1 GCA_013816895.1 Bacteroidota bacterium | reverse complement strand
AAAGAAGGGCTTGCAAATAATGTTGTGAACAGCATCCTTGAAGATAAAACCGGAAACCTTTGGTTCGGCACTTATGGCGGGGGCGTGTCCCGTTACGATGGGAAATCCTTTACCAATTTTACCGATAAAGAAGGGCTTGCAAATAATGCGGTACTAAATCTGTTACAGGATAAACAAGGAAATATTTGGTTTGGAACCAGAAAAGGATTGAGTAGGATTGCTAACTCTCGCTTGGCAAAGTTAGTTGAAAAAAATAACAAATTCAACCCCATAAAAGAGGCTTTATTTTATAACTACGGATATAACGATGGTTTTTTGGGATTAAATTGCAGAAGAAACTCTGTATTGCAAGATAGTAAAGGAAGAATTTGGTGGGGTACAGATGTGCTTACTTGTTACACGCCCCAAGGAGATATTGCAGATACAACAGCGCCAATAGTACAATTAAACAGCATAAAATTATTTGGTGAAGAAATGGCCTGGGCAAACTTAGGCGCAGTGTCCACTGATAGCACAGGAAAAGAAAGTATAAAAGGTAAAAGCAAAGATACAACTTTAGGCAACGGAGTTATATTGCACGATATAAAATTTGATGGCATTACAAAATGGTATCCGCTCCCGCAAAATTTAAGTTTGCCTCACAACAATAATAATTTAACTTTTAATTTTATTGGCATACATATTCAAAGTCGCAACCACGTTAAATACCAATACCAACTACAAGGATTAGAAGAAAACTGGAGTTCAATTACTGATCGCACCGAAGCGCCTTATGGCAATTTACCAAGCGGAGATTATGTATTTAAAGTGAAAGCCATGAACCAGAGTGGCGTGTGGAGCGAGCCTTTTGAATTTAAATTTGAGGTACGTCCACCCTGGTGGCAAACATGGTTGTTTAGGAGTATTGTAATTTTTTTTATTATTGCCTGCGTATGGCTTTACATTAAAAGCCGCGAACGGAAATTAAAAGCTGAAAAGGAAATACTTGAACAAACAGTAATAGAAAGAACAAGTGAGGTTGTCAAACAAAAACACTTAGTTGAGGAAAAACATAAAGAGATTACCGATAGCATAAATTATGCAGAAAGAATACAGCGCAGTTTACTCGCAAGTGAAGGGTTGTTGCATGCAAATTTAAAGGAACATTTTGTGTTCTTTCAACCCAAAGATGTTGTAAGTGGTGATTTTTACTGGGCTGCCAATACTGTCGGTTCGGGCTTGTCAGATCGAGCAGAGTATAGATTCGAGAATGATAAATTTATTTTAGTAACGGCCGATAGCACAGGTCATGGTGTGCCTGGCGCCATTATGAGCATCTTAAATATTTCCTGCTTAAAAGAAACAGTTAAAGAAGGAATTATAAATCCGGCAGAAATATTAAACAATACGCGGAAACTTATTATTGAAACATTAAAAAAAGACGGCAGCAAAGATGGCGGTAAAGATGGCATGGATTGCAGTTTGATCTGTTTTGATTTTAAAAATAATAAATTAACATACGCTGCGGCAAATAATCCTGTTTGGATCATTCGTCAAGCTCAGGACGGTATCATGCGTGCAGTCACTTCGAGTAGCAACGAAGGAGCGTATAGAGAAGTGAATATCGAAAACAGTTCTCGATACGTCACGCCAAAAGAAACGGGCGTGACTACTCGAACTGACAATACGTTTGAAATAATAGAACTCAGGCCCGATAAAATGCCCGTTGGCAAGCACGATAGAGATAACGTTCCGTTTACGCAACACAGTCTTGATTTACAAAAAGGGGATATGGTGTATGCTTTAACCGATGGTATGCCCGATCAGTTTGGCGGGGCAAAAGGAAAAAAATTTATGTATAAGCAGCTAAAAGAATTATTAATTTCGGTTGCGCATTTACCCGTGAATGACCAGAAACAACAACTGGAAGAATCCTTTAATAACTGGAAGGGCGAGCAGGAGCAGGTTGACGACGTTTGCGTGATTGGAATAAAAATATAATAGCGAACGGAGGAAATCCTGAGAGAAGAATGAACCTGGGGATGGACGATGTTTGTGTAATAGGGGTTAGGGTATAACAGTTAAGAAACAAACCGGTGTTTAGATAAAACAATGCGATTAATATGAATTTAGATCTTAAAAATAATGTGAAGCAGAACTTCGTCGTCGTTCGCTTTCACACTCATATTACAACTCCGTCGTTAACTCTATAATAAAACAAAACATTAAGTATGAATTTAGATCTTAAAAATAAAAGAGCCATCGTGTGTGGCAGCACGCAGGGAATCGGCAAAGCGGTTGCGCTTGAACTCGCTTTGATGGGCGCTAACGTTACGCTTATTGCGCGCAACGAGGAGAGTTTAAAAAAGGCAAAAGCCGATCTCGCTAATAACGGTTCGCAGCTGCACTCTTATCTGTGCGCGGATTTCAGCGAGCCTCAAAAATTAAAGGAACTGGTTGAGCAATTTATTCAGCGCAGCGGGCCGGTGCATGTATTAATAAATAATACAGGCGGACCACCTTCTGGTCCGATTATTAAAGCAAAAACAGATGAATTTATTTCAGCCTTTAACAACCATTTAATTTGCAATCATATTTTAGTACAGGCATGTGTTGAAGGGATGAAAAATGGCGGTTACGGAAGAATTATCAATATTATCTCCACTTCAGTGAAAGCACCGCTTCCCAACCTGGGCGTAAGTAATACTATCCGCGCGGCCGTTGGCAATTGGGCTAAAACCATGGCCAATGAGCTCGGTGTTTTTGGAATTACAGTCAACAACGTATTGCCCGGAGCCACCGCTACGCAACGCTTATCAGGCATTATAGAAACAAAAGCTTCTAAAACTAACGTGAGCAATGATGAGATAAAACAGGAAATGCTGCATGAAATTCCCTTGGGGCGTTTTGCAGAAGCAGCTGAAATAGCCAATGCTGTGGCCTTTCTTGCATCACCTGCAGCTGCATACATTAATGGAATTAATCTTCCTGTCGATGGCGGCAGAACTGCTAATCTGTAGAAGTTAACACCCGGCTGTTATTAAAACCAACGGCCTTCTCTCCGGCTGTCAGCATACTAAAGTTAATTTAGATGCATGATAAAATATTTATTCATCCTTATTAACTCTTTATCACTTTTTTTATACAGTCTTTTTAGTAATGACGGTGGAACCACGATTACCAACAACTTCCCGAGCTCAATAAAGCCGGGGCAGACCATTAACGTGGAAATAAAAATCGCGAAAGGAAGCATGAGCGGCTTCGCGAAAATGCAGCTTGATTTACCTCCGGGCATCAGCGTAAATGAAATCGATAACAAGGGAGCTACTTTTTCTTATGTTGAGGGAATTGCCAAATGGCTCTGGGCTAGTTTACCCGCGGAAAATGAAATTGTTTTAAAACTTTCATTAATTGCCGATCCTTTTGCACCACAGGGTAAAACGGTTATCGGCGGCAAATATTCTTATGTTGAAAATAGTGATAAAAAGGTAATTGAGATGGCGCCGGTTGACATTACCATTGGCGAGGCAGGAGCGGTGTCTGATAATAATACCAATACTTCTACTACCCCAACGGTTAGTACTCAAAACACGAATGTTACCGCTACAAGTTCTGAAACCCCAACCAATACGGGCGGAAAGGCTACCAATAACCAAAACAGCAACCGCGAACCCGATGGAAATATCACCGTACAACGAACCATTATTAAAGGCGGCGGAGAGGGGGAGTATACCATAAACTTAAAAGTGAACAAAGGTGCTACAAAAGGCTTTGCGCGCTACAGCGACGACCTTCCTGCCAGTTTGGGCGCCAGGGCAGGCAAAACAGAGGGGGCTTCCTTTTCGGTGGCCGACGGGAAAATTAAATTTGTGTGGGTAGCCGTTCCTGAAAAAGAGATTCTTGAACTTTCCTATACAATTATAGGTGTTAGCGCGCCGGTTGTTTTACATGGCGAATACTCTTTCCTGGAACAAAACCAGAGCAAAAAATACGAACTGCCTGCCGAGACCATTTCTCCGGAGGCTCATAGTACTGCAAATACTGAAACAACAATTCCAACAAATACAACAAGCGCGGTGGCGGTTACTGAAAACTCAACCAATACCAATACTACAAGCAATAGCGGAAATGCCGCCAACAATAGCACGCAGACCGCCTCTACCCAAACTACTGAAACATCTGCCCGCAAAGATGGAAACATCTCTTACCATGTGCAGATTGGTGCTTTTACCAACAGTGCGGTAAGTGCCAACCGCTTAAAAAGGAAATTCAGCATCTCTGAAAAAATACAAAGTGAATTTCAGGGAGGTTTCTCCAAATTCATGGTAGGTTCGCATGGCGAGTACAAAGCGGCCCGCGACCACCGTGAAAAGATTAAAGCCACAAACCATGTAGCGAGTGCATTCGTGGTAGCTTATAATACAGGTAAAAGAATAACCGTTCAGGAGGCTTTAATGATAAGCAACCAAAAATGGTTTAAATAAATTTTTTTTATATCTTTACCTACCGAATTCTCTATGAAGAAACTAATATTTTCATTTTTATTTTTAGTTTCCCTGACTGTTTATTCTCAAACAGATACTTCCGCGTTGGATAAACTAACGCCCGAAGAATTATTAAAGCACTACCAGAACGAAAAAGAGCCTTATTCAACCTATAAAGGTCCCGAAGGTGTTGGTGATACCCTTTACAATGAACTGAATCCTATGGTAATTCCTACGCAAACAGTTTATGCGGAAGGATTATTCCGTATAGGAAGCGATAAGGAGAAAGACAGGTTTCATTTACTGGACAGTACGAACAATGCCGACCAGATGCTGAAGCCCAAGGTGTCGCTCGGAGCCGGCAGACTTGGTTTTTATGGGGATCTGTACCGTAATAAATTTCAATCCCCATTAACTGCGCGGCCGGCGTTTGATCTTAATGTATCCCAACGGCTTACACGCTCTTTCCAGCTGAACTTTAACGTTATGTTTGGCCAACTTGGCGCCAATGAAAATCTTGATACGCGTCATGAAAACTTTCAGTCCGAAATAAGGGCCGGCGGAGTAAACCTATTATATGATTTCGGTAATTTTATTCCTGATCGATATAAAATCAGGCCTTTTGTTACAGTTGGTATCGCGGGCTTTGAATTTTTGAGTAAAACCGATTTGCTTGACCGCAACGGAAACAAATATTACTACTGGAGCGATGGAAGCATAAAGGATAAGGCGGAAGGATCGGCCGATGCTCAATTTGCCGTTGATCTGAAACGCGATTATATTTATGAAACCGATGTGCGCGAACGAAATGCCGACGGCTTTGGAAAATACAGGGAGTCCTCAATAGCTATTCCCGTAGGCGCCGGTGCCATTATGAAAGTGACAGACCGTATTGATCTGAAATTGAATTTCCAGGTGTTTTTTACCAATACGGATTATATTGACGGAATTTCCAATAAGAGCGTGGGTTTAAGACAAGGCGATAAAAAGAAAGATAATTTCAGCTATACTTCTTTCGCTCTTCAATATGATCTCATAGCCAAGCCGCGTGCGCAAAAAGAGAAACTGCGAACCGATACCATTGGTGATAAGTTCTGGCTGGCAATGGATGCTGAAGATGGCGACAAGGATGGCGTTACTGATTTTAAAGATGAATGCCAGGGAACGCCCGAAGGTGTAAAGGTAGACGCCAAAGGTTGCCCTCTCGATGATGATAAAGACGGGATACCCAATTACCGCGACGATGAACTGGCCACAACGGCGGGTGCACCTGTAAACGAGCGTGGGGTTTCACAAACGCCGGAATACTGGCAGGCCTGGTATAACCAGTATAACAATGATTCGGTAGGAGAAAATCCGCACGAAGAAATTGTTGGCAACGCGTTTAAGCTCGACACTAAAAAGGCCAACTTCAATAATAAAAAAGATATTTATACCGTAGAACTTGCCAGGTATTTTGGTTCTATTCCAACCGATGAACTCGCTCTTTTGTTAAGCATAGGAGATATTAAATCGGTTACCCTTGATGACGGAACAACTGTAGTTTACACGGCAGGAGAATACAAAAAAATTACAACCGCCATAAAAAGACGCGACGAATTCAGGAAGGAAGGGAATAAAGCCGCTGTAGTTTCAAAATTAAAAGGGAAAAATGTAATCAAGGTTACGGATGAAGAACTCGCCGAAATTTTAAGAAAAGAGAAAGACGATGAGTTATCGTCGGGTATAACCAATACCACCTCTGCTGGAAGCAATACGTCATCGGCTGTTACAAATACCACTACTGCTAATGTAGATGGTGAAGGTTCCTTTAATAAAACGGACATAGTTTACCGCGTTCAGCTGGGCGCATTTAAAAATAAGATCTCAACAAGCGTATTTAATACCAGTGCAGGAGTGCTTGAACTAAAAACTGGCGAAAGCGTTTATCGCTACGTAACCAAAGGATTTAAAACAATTGGCGAAGCAGCAGCAGTGAGAGCCGACCTGGTAATTCAGGGTTACAGCGATGCTTTTGTAACCGCGTATAAAGAAGGCAAGCGTATACCGATGAGCCAGACAAAGGCAACGGTTGATAAAGCCTACAAGGAGGATATGAACGAAGAAAAAATATTCAGTTCAGTAGATAAAAAATTAGTGTCTTTCAAGGTTCAGCTCGGCGGATTAAAAAAACAATTTCAGGAAAAATTGATGGATGAGCGGGTAAAGAATATTTCGGATTTAGAAAAACAGGGCACTTCAAGCGGAATGATACGCTACACCACCGGAAAATTTCCTGATATGGCCTCCGCTGAAAAATACCGCAAGGAGCTCGAGGACAAAGGATTTACGGACGCCTTCATTGTCGCTACATTTAAAGGAGATATTATTTCCATACAGGAAGCCCTCGAGTTATTGAAGTAGAATAACCGTTTCGGCAAATTCCAGACAACTATTTACACTGTTTTAAAATATTTCTGACGGTTTGTATATAATGTCCGTTAAATAACGCCGCGTGCACCAGAAGGGGATAAAGTTGAGTAAGAGGAATACGTTGCCTCCAGTTTTTTTCTAAAGGATAAACTTCGTGGTACGTGTTGTAAAATGAAGTATTAAATCCGCCAAACATTAAACTCATTCCAATGTCCATTTCACGATGTCCGTAATATGAAGCTGGATCAAAGCATGCAGGTCCTTTAGGAGTAAACATAATATTACCGATCCATAAATCGCCGTGCAATAGGGCAGGCGGCTCATCGGGAAAAATTCCGGATAGTTTTTGGCAGAGATTTTCCGCGTTTTTTAAATCACTTGCAGAAAAAACTCCATTGTCGAAAAGGTTTTTAACGAGGGGAAGAATCCGGCACTGGGCATAAAATGTTTCCCAACGATCATGTTGCCTATTTATCTGTGGTAACTTTCCAATGTAATTATTTTCTTTCCAGCCAAAACAGGGTTGAGGTTTATTGTGAAGGTTGGCCAAATCAGTACCAAGCCCTTCCCATTCCTGTTGCTCAGAATTTGACTCGAGCCATTCAAGGAGTAAAAACTGTTCCCCACCAATAAGATCTGTTTTTAAAACACGTGGAATTATAAGTGAAGAATTTCCCCACAAGGCTTCAAGACTATTAACCTCCGATTCAAACAGCGAAGGATATTTTTCAAGTGAATTGATTTTTAAAAAATAATCACCTTCGTGGGTTTCTATTTTCCATGCCTGGCTTGTATCACCCCCGCTAAGCGGAAACTGAGCAATGTTTTTTAATCCAAGCGATGAAATTATGGATTGAACGCACATGATTTAAAGATACTCAAACTCTTTTTTTATAACAAAAAAACCGCAGCCCCTTGCAGCAGGCTACGGTTGTTACACATGAAAATTTATAATATTAGTTTCCGAATCTTTTCATTACGGTTATTTATGTTGCTTATCTTTTGTTTCAATATGAATGCCATCCTTATCAATATTGACATCCCCGTCTTTGGATTTTATTTTTATGCCATCTTTATTTATTTTCACATTGGCGTCTTTCGAATCAACATCTACTGTTCCCGGCGGGAGAGGTGGTGCTGGCAAGTCGTGTTCATCTTCATTCACCTCCAGGCCTTCGCAATCAATACATTCAAGACCTTCCTTTGTCATAACCCAGCGCCGGTTTACCATCTCACTGTCAAATGTGTTTGTTACGTTTTCAACATCAGAAATAAACGAAGCAAGATTTTTATCAAGATGAATTACTTTTCCGCGCGGCACTTTCAGAAGAATATGTATTTCCTGTACCCTGAATTTTTCTGTTGCCGGCACGGTAAACAACTCATCAAAGGAAATAACACTGTCTTTCTGCACTACTTTATAACTGATCACTTTCGCGCGTTCAGATGCTGCGCGCCTGTCTTCGCCCCTGGCTTCTTTAATTATATACAACTCAAAGTTGTCTGTTAAGGAAGGTACAACATTAAGTGTTGCATAACCCGCGAAGAATTTTTCGGGATTCTTACCAATCAGATAGTCGCTGTTATGTCTTTTAAATCTGATTTCCCCGTGGCTGTTGTAATCATCTTCAGCGTTGAGATTTAAGCTTGCAAGTAATTGTTTATCCCTATTCAGGGTCAGATACAAAGTATCATGCTGTTGCAGCTGTACCTGTTCTTTGATTTTCCCGCCGTTTCCAAAATCTTTGCCGGTAGTTATCCCAATAAATAAGGCGATTACAAATCCAATGAACCAGATGAGTCCGGCGCTAAGATTTAACCAACGGTTGCTGTAGTGAATTTTAAAGAGGAGTTTTATACCGCCATAAATCATCATTAAAACAGGTACGCCAAAACATAAGATAATACCGAGCATACCCAGGGTGTAGTGACTACGATCGATAAAGAATAAATTTACCCAGTCGTTATATTCTGTATTAGAACCCATAACCGAGAATCCGAAAATGGTAGACAGGAGGACGAACATAAAGATCATGCCGAATGTTAGTAAAATAAAACCAATCACGCGTCCAAAGAGGTTTCCAAAGAGCACAAAGAAATCTTTTATAAAATTGGCAAGCTTGTCAAAGAAATTTTTCGGTTGCGAATAATCTTTAGTGATAAAATCCTTGCCGTATTTTTCCATTCTTTTTTTTACCTGCTCTGCTTCTTCTTTTACTGTTTTGCTGATGTTATTAATATCTATTCTTTCACCACGCATGGCTAACTTATCGGCAGTTGTTTTCGCTTCAGGAATAACGATCCAGAGAATTATATACACCCATAAAGAAACACCGCCGAAAAATATTAACAGAAACATCGCAAGACGGACCCAAACCACATCAACGTCGAAATAAGCGGCAATGCCGGAACATACGCCGGCAACAGCTTTATGATCAGGATCGCGGAACATTCGTTTTTTACCGGTCTCATTCACTTCCTCTTCAGCAGGCTGCGTGTTGTTTAACGGTTCTTCTTCGCCGGCAAACTCTTCCGGGCGACCCATGGTTTCAATCACTGCGTCTACATCGGCCATCAGTACAACTTGTTTCACCGCGTTAATTTTGGTTTGCAACATTTCGGCGATGCGTGCTTCAATGTCGCTCATTATTTCGTTTCCGCCTTCGGTGCGGCTAAAATATCCTTTAATGGTTCCAAGATATTTACTCAATTTTTCGAAAGCGTCTTCCTCAATATGAAAAATAATGCCGCTTATATTTATGGTAACTGTTTTATTCATGATGTATGTTTTATTTTTTTCCCGTAAAAGGAGTAATTATTATTTAGCGTTTTTAATTGTTTTATTTACTGCATCTGCCAACTCTTCCCAGCTTAGCTGAAGTTCTTTGAGATACTGCTCACCAATTTCGGTGAGTTTGTAGTATTTTCGAGGCGGGCCGCTGGTGCTTTCTTCCCAGCGATAAGCCAGTAAGCCAGTGTTTTTGAGCCTTGTAAGCAGAGGGTATAACGTGCCCTCAACAACAAATAATTTGGTACCTTT
>JACDDR010000134.1 GCA_013816895.1 Bacteroidota bacterium | reverse complement strand
GATTCGAACCGATCACCTCTTCACTGCCAGCGAAGCGCTCTAGCCAAATGAGCTAATCCCCCAATAAGGACGACAAAAATAAGACTAATTTTTGATTTATAAAATTGCGAAGCACATAAATCGCGCAAGATGTAAATGATTCAGTGCCACTGGGTATTCTTTCTTTCCTTTATATTCTGTTTATTTGATCAATGTTAAAACGAGCTTTATTCTTTTTTAGTTTCCTGGTGATTTTGTCGGATGTATTACCGCAAAGCAAAGGGATGCAGTTGTTGCAGGAAGGCATTCAGTTTTATCAGCAAAACAAAGGTCAGGAAGCGGTTAACAAACTTACCGAGGCCGGCAGCGAATTAAAAAAGAGCGAAGACTGGGGGAACTACGCGACATGCCAATGTGGTCTTGCCAACATTCTTTCGGGTTATCAGTTATATGATCGGGCTAATAAAGTTCTCGATGAAACATTTCCTGTTATTCAAAAAAACCTTCAGCCTAACGATACGAGGCTTGCTACCTGTTACCTGAACAAGGGAATGGTAGAAGTCAACCAGCGAAATAACACCAGCGCCCTTAAATTTTTTCACAAGGGTTTGTCAGCTCGTAAGGCCGTTCATCCCGCCAATAGCAACGAATGTCTTGAAGTAGTCTCATTGTTATCCAAAGTACATATTGATCTGAACTATCCCGACAGCGCGCTTTATTACAGCGGGTTAATTGAGAAAGAACTTTTGAATCGCGGCCAGGGGCAGGCGTTGAGCATGGCAGATGTTTATAACACCATGGGCAACGCATATGATCTCAAGAAAGATTATACAAATGCTATTCAGTTTCACGCAAAGGGTTTAAATATCCGTGAAAAAGTAAGCGGGGAAAATTCTTCGGAGGTGGCTTATTCGTTAGGCAACGTTAGTCTTGCCTACGAAAGCAATGGGGATTTTGAAAACGCGGAAAAAACCGGCTTAAAGAGTTACGAGATACGAAAAAAGTTGTTCGGGCCCGACGATGAACAAACACAATTATCGGTTTTCAACCTGGCCTCCTTGTATAGTGAAATGGGCGAATGGAAGAAAGCAATGCAATTCTACGAACTTCAGAAAAAGTACACAGAAAAGCTTAATCTAAAAGCCGCGACAGCAGAATATAAACTTAATTATGGCTCTGCGCAGGTTCTCTCTGAACTTAATATCTCACAGGGAATTTTAAACATTAAAGAGGCAGCCAGCTGGTATGCATTATCCAACGAGCAAAGTAAAGACCGGCTTGCTACCTGTTATCAGAATCTAACCCTTGCCTATACATCTTATGGTGACTGGGACATGGCACTTGACTATAATGGCAAGTCCGCAGCTATTAAAAAACAAATGGGCACGCTTGATCCGGAAAGCGAGCTAAACGCCGGCAATATTTATTTTTATCAGGGAAATAATATAAAGGCCATTCACGCCTATACACAGGCATTGGGTTTATATGAAAAAAAATATGGCTACGGACATTATAAGCATATCACAGCAATTAAAAATATCGCGCACGTGAGCGCAAAAATAAACGCAACGGCTGCAAAACAGGTCTACCAAACCCTTCTGGCCTTGTATAAAAATGACGAAGAAAAACAGGCCGGTGTGTACACGGATATCGGTAGTGTTTATTTGCAATATAGCCAGTTTGATTCAGCTTTATTTTTTTATAACAAAGCGAGGGGAATATATAAAAAGAAAAGTAATACTTCTGAGTTGACAAATTTGCGAAGCCTGGAAGGCGTTGTGGCGATGGGGCAAAAAAGGTACGGCGAAGCCGAAACTATATTTGCTGAGGTTGCGGGGTTAAATGAAAAACAACCAAACAGTTATTTCCAATGCAAAACTTATTCTAACCTCGCTTTGGTTCAACTCGAACAAAAATTTTATGATAAGTCAGAACAATCCGCAAACAAAGCACTTACCTGCAACAGGAATGAGAGCGGGCAAATTAAATTTTCAGATGAATACTTAAGGACCAGAAAAATTCTTTTCAGGTCCAAAGCTAAATCAGCATTAAATACAAAAGGATTAAAAGAACTAAAAGCGGCGCTTGCTATATTTGAAGAGATCTCCAAATCCAGTTCAGGAAAAAATAGTGCGGATGAAATGACTGTGAAAACTGGTGCCGGAAATGACACCTATAAATTAAATGTTCTGGCTATTCAGCTTTGCCAATCTCTTTTTCAGTTAAGTGGCGAAAAAATGTATATGGATTTGGCGGCAGAAATTACGGAAGACTGCAAAAGCGTTGTGATTAAAAATGCCCTTAAAGACATTAATTTCAAAAAATTAAGCGGCGTGCCTCAGGATCTTATTATCGCTGAACGCAAGACACTCGAACAATATGAGCAATACGCATTATCGTTAAATACTGAAAACGTAAGCGAAGAGGAGGAAAAGCGTTTCGCTACCAAACTCGCAGAACTTTACCAGCAGGAGGATAGTATAAAAAAACTCATCAAGCTAAAGTATCCAAAGTACGATCAGTTAAAGAATGCACCGCGGTCGGGCATAGGCGACATCCAAAAAAAATTAGGAAGCGATGAGGCTATTATCAATTATATTTTTAATCGCGATTTTGCTGCTGCAATAGTTATTTCCAACAAAAATATTGGTTTGGTGGAATTAAAGAACATTTCGGCTTCCGAGGCAGCTATCCTTGCTTATCGTGAAGGAATCGACAAAAATGATTACAAAACTATTTCCGAAAATGGATTTTCGTTATATAAAAACGTGTTTTCTTCTGTTGATAGCATACTCACAAAACTGCAGGTTAAAAAAATAACCATTATTCCCGATGGATCATTGTTCTTTTTCCCATTTGAAAGCCTTGTCAGGACTGCGCCCAAGGCAACCGATAATTTCTCAACACTGCAATATGTTGTTAAAACCTACGACATTAATTACTTGTACGCAGCCTCACTGATTTTAACCAATGATCAATCTAAGTCTACGGCAAGTAAAGATTATATTGGCATTGCTCCGGTTTTTGCCGACCACAATGAAGTGGCGAAGACCAGAAGCGTGAGCTTTAAGCCAGACATGTTTGGAAAGAAAAAAAGATCTTTCCTCTCAGACGGAACTTATATAAACCCTCTTCCCGGCACATTAGCAGAAGTGGACCAGGTAAGCAACTACTTAATCAATAAAGGGCAAAAATGTACCATTTTAAAATTCGATCTGGCCAACGAAAAATCCGTAAAGGCTGCCAACCTTCTTGATTATAAATATATTCATTTTGCAACGCACGGATTTGTGAATGAAAATCAACCGAACTACTCAGGCTTAATTCTTGCGCAAAATGGCGATACGGAAGATAATATTTTGTTCGCTTCCGAAATTTATAATCTCACCCTTAATGCTGATCTTGTGGCTCTGAGTGCTTGTCAAACAGGACTAGGCACAGTGTCGGAAGGAGAAGGGCTTATTGGCTTGTCGAGAGGCTTTATGTATGCTGGGGCAAAAAATCTGCTTGTGTCGTTATGGCCGGTGAGTGATGAGGGAACCTCTACCTTGATGGTAGATTTTTTCAGCAGCTTTGAAAATTCAACTTATACAGATGCATTGCGAAAATCAAAACTAAAATTAATTGCTGATCCGGCCCTTGCCAGTCCGTTTTATTGGGCACCGTTTATTCTTATTGGCAAATAAATTTGAGCAAACATGAGCACAAAAGAACTTATTTATTTGAAATGCGTTGAGATAATAGAATCAAAAATTTCCGAATTACGGGAAGCGCAGGCAGCAATTTCTGAAGCCGCGGGAAATGAATCGAAAAGTACGGCAGGTGATAAACATGAAACGGGCCGCGCCATGCTTCAGCTTGAGCAGGAAAAGCTTGGAAATCAACTCAAAGAGCTTCAGGAACAGGAAGCAGAATTAAAAAAGATAAACCCTGCTCATAAAATGGTGAAAGCCGCTAAAGGAGCTCTTGTTGATACAGATAAAGGTTTTCTATTTTTAAGTATTGGATTGGGAAAAATTAAAACGAAGGAGATCACAGCGTATGCCCTGTCACTTCAATCCCCTTTAGGAGCTAAACTTGCAGGCGCAAAGGCAAAAGATAAAATAGAAATGAACGGCGTAGTTTATTTAATAAAAGAGATTCAGTAAAAATTATTTTACGGAGTTCAATTTATTTTTTTTGTCTTCAACTACTTTTTTCTGCACCTCAATTTCTTGTTTTTTCTTTATCTGGTCTTCGTCGTTCTTTTTAATATCAGTTTCGGCCTTTTTAATTTTACTGTTATAGTCTTCAATATCTTCCTTTAAACCCTTGCGGTCTTTTTCAAGATCCTTTAACTGGTCTTCCAGCTTGTCGTAAATTTTTTGAGAAGACTTAGCCTGCTCGTTAACGGCGCCCGCACTGGCATCTACTACTTTTCTCTGAACAGAAACTTCGCCTTTTTTCTTGGTAATTTCGCCATCTTTTATAACAACTTCTTTTTCCGCTTTCGCGATTTTATTTTTGTAATTAATAATATCCTCCTGCAGATTTCGTTTGTCTTTTTCAAGATCTTTTTGGGCATCTTCCAGTTTAGTTAATGCCTTTTCCGCGTCTTTTACTGCACCTTCAATTGGCGCTTTTGTCATTCGGATGGCAAAATTACGGGCAAGGTTTTCAACGTATTTTACTTTTTCCTTGTCGTTGGACGAACTCAGATAAGCTCCTCCAAGATCAACAGCAATAGCCATTTTAACGGTTTTAGCGGTTTTATCTTCCTCAAATTTGGTGTAAAAGTCAACCGGGTTGTTTCCCCATTCCTTTACAAGAATGTTATCTCCAAAAACCTCATTGTCTTTATCCTTTACTTTTTCATTTTTATAATCTTTTAAAACTCTTTTCCATTCGTTCATAACGTCTTCCAGTTTGTTTTCATGAATCGTTGTAACTACTGCAGGTTGGCTGCCGGTAGAAAATTTCTCATGACTTTCTTTTACGGAAATGGATTGTGAAAACGCGAACGAAGAAATACAGGCGAGACTTAGTGTGATCAGTTTTTTCATAGTCAGTTTTTATATTATTCAATATCCCACACGCTGCGGCGCTTCTTAGAATAAAAAGGTTTAAAATAGGTTTTATGTTCAAGAATGAAGGCCATGATAAAATAGATAATGATGGGGCTTCCGAATGTAAAAAAGGAGAGATAAATAAAATACATCCTTACTTTGGTCGTATTGATTCCAAGTTTCTTCCCCCACCATTCGCAAACGCCAAACGCTTTTTGCTCAAACCATTGTACTATCTTATTAATCATGATAAACAAAAATACGCATAATCAATGGGATTTTAAAATTGCCGCAGCCACCCCGCAATTAAGACACCCGCGCCGCGCGCAAAAGTTATCGTGGAGGTTAATAAGCGCCTGACTGTCCGCAGCGCTTTTGAATAAATGTTTTTTCCCGGAAAATAGTTTGGTTTTGGCGTTTTTTTCAAAGACGCTCGCCTCTAACAAGAGCAATGGAATCTGCCCGTAATTGGAAGCTGCTGTTTTTTGAAAGTAAAAGAAAAAAAAGGGCGCAAAAGTGTTGGTGATGATGTTGCTGATGGAATCATGCCCAAGCCGGAGATCTGAGAAGGTGGCTAGTCCATCCAGGGTATAATGGTTTTTCCAGTATCCTGTCAATTGAAAATCAAGACAACTTTCAATTTTTTTAAATGAGTTAAAATTTTGAGGCGATTGAAAAAGTTCAGGATGCAAAAAAATGAGATGAGCAAACTGAGCCAGGCGTAAAGGTGCGAAGTTGGCGGGCCGTAACTTTGAAAATTTAAAGAGTTCTTTCTTTAAAGGAATAATAGTGTATTTATTTTTCAGGTACTCAAATTCATTCTGCAGTGCAAGTGCGTGTTTGTTCGTAAACTGGTCTTCGAGCATTCCAGCAGAGCCAAGTAAAAGAGCTTCCAGACTCAGCAAATTGTCGGCATGTTTTAAAAGGGTGTTTACAGGAAGATGTTTTGCAAGAAGTTCAAAAGGAACAGAATTTACTTTAAATCCAAAATTACGAAGGAGTATCGTATAAAATGTTTGTGTGTAATTACCGGAAACATTTTGAAAGATTGTTTCCATGTTTTTTACTTTATATTCAAGTCTTTCTATCAGCATCCTCTGCAGCCATGAAGAAAACTTCAGATCGCTTATATCAGCAAGTTGTGGTTCACAAGGAAGAGAGCTTTTCGACTCGATGAGCGATCCGTAATTTTGAAGCAGATTTTCCGGCACCAGGTTTTTAATTTCAAGTACTTCAACATTGTTGTCTTTATTCTGTCGGATCGGTTTGTCGTCTTCGTAAACAACGTGTAAAATAAGGTTGTCATAGGTCTTATCCTGCTGGTGATTGTGTTTTAACCAGTCACCTGTTTTTACATGCACTTCAACATTTCCGGCTAAAATAAGCTCGTTAATTTTAATTTGTGCGTTAAAGAAATCCGGACCGGAATCTTTGTTCAACTCTCCGGGTTTTAATATTTGTATTTGTTTACCGGAAGTTGTAATGAGGGGCAACGGTTTTAATAATTTGTGCTGCCAGATGAATTGAAGAATGTCTTCTTTCAGATTAAGCATAACCCTTTAGTTTGTAAATTAAATAGCCCATCCATTCATGAATGAGAAAATGCAGACTGAACAACGCGTCGGCACTTGGAAGTAATAAATGGTCAGGAGTAAACCGCCTGTTACCACTTACCTTATTGGTGATGTAAGGAGTAAGGTTTTTATATCCGGCTTTTTTAAAAACAGCCATTGAGCGGGGCATGTGGTAAGCCGAAGTAACAAGCAAAAAATTCCCGCTCACACCAAGACTGTCCATTAATTTTTTAGTAAACACCGCATTCTCATAAGTGTTTTTACTGTTGTATTCAATGATTAAGGCGCTGTCTGGAATATGGATGCTTTTCAGGTATTTTTTCACATAAAGGCCTTCCCGTTTTTCAGGAAACTCAACACTACCCGAACCCCCCGTGAAAATAATTTTTTTGATCCTTCCGTTATAATAGTAGGGAAGTATTTGAAAAAGCCGGTCGCTGCTCCAGCCGAAATTTATTTTCTGAAGCCTCATGTCAATTTCACCAATGCCACCCAGAACAATAGCGCCTTCGTACCTGGTAGATTGCAGGTCGTGATCAGGCGTTACCGGCTCCCATTGTCTGAAACATTCATCTACTATAAACGAGTTACTGCAAACGTAAAGGATGATCAGCGCCGTTATGCGTAATTTTTTCGCGCGTTCTTCAATTTTCGTTTTAAAAGAATACAGCAATAAAATAAAAACCCACACCAGTGGAGCAAAAACAAAGGCTAATATTTTAGATAGTATGAAAAACAAAGAGCACTAAAATAGCAAAAAGAAATCAATGCTTTTTAGCCGCGAAAATCATATAATACTTATCTTTAAGCCTGACAATTTGTTTAACAACGATTAAATTTTTATGAAATGCGAATGTTTCAAAACACAAACAACTTTTAAAAATAAAATTATTTATACATGAAAAAAATATTAGTAGCCAACCGGGGAGAAATTGCTTTGCGTGTAATGCGCAGCGCACGTGAAATGGGAATTAAAACTGTTGCTGTTTTCTCGGAAGCCGACCGTAACGCTCCTTTTGTACGATATGCCGATGAAGCGGTTTGTATCGGGCCGCCGCCAAGTTCACAATCCTACTTGCAGGGAGACAAGATCATTGCCGTTAGCAAGGAACTTGGTGTGGATGGCATACATCCTGGTTATGGATTTTTAAGTGAGAATGCCGATTTCGCACGCAAAGTAAAAAAGGCAGGTATAATCTTTATTGGTCCCAGCGCTGAAAGCATGGACATGATGGGTGATAAACTCAGCGCAAAGGCTACGGCTAAAAAATATAAGGTTCCCATGATTCCTGGTTCCGAAGGGGCCATCAGCGACTTGGCGGAAGCAGTTAAAGTTGCCAGGGAAACGGGTTTTCCGCTTCTCATCAAAGCCAGCGCAGGCGGCGGTGGTAAAGGAATGCGCCTTGTTGAAAAAGAGGATGAAATTGAGGAGCAGATGAAAATGGCCATCAGTGAAGCCATTTCAGCCTTCGGCAACGGAGCAGTTTTTATTGAAAAATATGCAAGCGGCCCGAGACACATCGAGATTCAGGTTCTGGCGGATAATCATGGTAACTGTGTTTATTTATTTGAGCGGGAGTGCAGCATTCAGCGTCGTCACCAAAAGGTGATCGAAGAAGCCCCAAGCAGCGTTCTCACCGAAGAACTTCGCGAGCGAATGGGCAAATGCGCGGTGGATGTAGCAAAAGCCTGTAATTACAGCGGTGCAGGAACCGTGGAGTTTTTACTGGATGACAAAATGAACTTTTATTTTCTTGAAATGAACACCCGTTTGCAGGTTGAGCATCCGGTAACGGAAATGATCACAGGGCTTGATCTCGTGAAAGAGCAGATAAAAGTGGCCAGGAATGAAAAGTTAAGCTTTACTCAAAGCGATTTAAAAATAAACGGCCATGCCCTGGAAGTTCGGGTATGCGCGGAAGATCCGGCAAATAATTTTTTACCTGACATTGGCAAACTCCTGATTTATAAAACGCCATCTGGTCCGGGTGTGCGGGTAGACGATGGTTTCGAAGAGGGAATGGATATTCCGATTTTCTACGATCCAATGATTGCTAAGCTGGTGGTACATGGTAAAAACCGCGCAGAAGCTATTGAAAAAATGTTGCGCGCTATCAGCGATTATAAAATTGTCGGCGTAGAAACCACGCTTGATTTTTGCACCTTCGTTTTAAAACACGAAGCGTTTACAAGCGGCAAATTTGATACAGGCTTTATTAAAAACTATTTCACTCCCGAAATGTTAAATCACAAGCCGGACAGTGTTGATGAAGTGGCAGCCCTTGCAGGAAGCCTTATTTTCGGCAGCAGTAAGGCGGCCACGCAGAGTGATAGCTCCCAGGTTGTTAAAAAAAGTAAATGGAAAGCCAACCGTTTAAATTAATACGCAACTCCAGGGTTACCTTCTGCGTATACTTATATAAATGATTGTATGATGGGGAAGGTTTTTATATTAAAATCAAAATCGCGCGATCTTTTTAAAATTCTTTGCGCATTTATCCTTTGTTCAATTTCCTTTTTGAATGCCCAAACGCATGTTCATGATCTTACTGTGGCTCCTTCGCAGGGGTTTCGCTGCCGCGCTGAAATTGTAAACGGTGATACGATTCCTGTTATTGATTTATTTCCCGTTGAAGTTGAAACCAATTTCGTTTTTAAAACTCAAAAACAATATGTTTTATGGACCCGCGTAAAACGCGACGTAAAAATCACGTATCCCTATGCCATCATTGCCGCGGCAAAACTGAAGGAGTACGACAGGATTCTGGAAAAAATGCCGAATGATAAACTAAGGAAAGCTTACCTGAGAAACTGTGAGAAGGATCTTCGTAAAGAATTTGAAGGCGTGCTGAAAGATCTGACAATAGACCAGGGAAGGGTTCTTATGAAGCTTATTGATCGGGAAAGCGGTAAAACAGCTTTTGATATTGTAAAGGAAATGCGTGGCACATTCCAGGCCGTTATGTGGCAAACACTCGCAACATTATTTGGTAACACCATGAAGCATGAATACGATGCTGCAACCACGGATGTAATGATTGAAAATGCAGTGAAACTGGTAGAATCGGGCCAATTTTAATATCAGCCATGGTAAACCCGTGAAAAAACAATCCTGCCATTTTCAATCCTGAGTATTTCGCCAACCGACAGATTTTCTTCACCTTCCACTTCGCGTGTATATTCAATAAACACCTGTTCATCGTCTGCCGTTAACTTCACTAGTGTCATGTCAATTCAAAATTGTCGGATATAATCTTTTCAGCTTAATTCTTGCGTCCTGAGTTGTAAACTGCCAGTTGATTATCGCATTTTTATTATTTCTATGAC
>JACDDR010000133.1 GCA_013816895.1 Bacteroidota bacterium | reverse complement strand
ACAGCGAGGAACAAACTCTAAAAAATTCACCAATAAACAAATGGCTTACCGAAAAGGGCAAAAAGCCTACCACTAAAAAGCCAGCGAAAAAAGTATCAGTGAAAAAAGAGTCGGTAAAAAAAAGTAAAGTTTTAATAAGTAAAGACCGGAAATTGAGTAATTACATTACCCCAATGCTGGCTAAGGAAACCTATACGCCTTTTAGTGATAAAGAATGGATCTATGAGATCAAATGGGATGGATACCGGGCTATTGCAGAAGTTAACAGAACAAACGCCAGAATATATTCGCGCAACGGAAATCTTTTTAACGCAACATACCCCATAGTAGTTGAAGCTCTTGAAAAACTGAACATTCAGGCAATCCTCGATGGAGAAATTATTATTGTAGATGAAGAAGGTAAATCCAATTTCCAGCTTTTACAACATTACCAGAGCGACAACAACCACGTGATGGAGTTCCGTGCGTTTGATCTTCTTTCTCTTAACGGAGTTTCTACAACCGATCTTCCGCTCACGGACAGAAAAAAATTACTGAAAGAATTGCTTTCAGGAAACAACAAAGTGATAAAGTATTCTGATCACATTGAGGCAAATGGCGAAGCATTTTTTAAAATGGCGCAGGAGAAAGACCTGGAAGGAATAATGGCTAAGAAAGCCGATTCACTTTATTCGCCCGGAGTTAGAACCAACGAGTGGCTCAAAATAAAGCATCACAAAACACAGGAAGCAATTATCGCGGGGTTCACTGCGCCCTCCGGTTCGCGCAAACATTTCGGATCGTTAATCCTGGGCATCTGGGATAACGGTAAATTAAAATACATAGGTAATTCCGGCTCAGGTTTTGACGCCAGCGGATTAAAAGAACTCAGTGAGTCGCTGAAACCTTTGATCGTTACTAAGTCGCCGTTCTCTGAAAAAGTAAAAACAACTACGCCGGCCACATGGGTAAAGCCTGAATTGATCTGTGAAATTAAATTTACGGAGTGGACACGGGATGGCATGCTGCGTCACCCTATTTTTTTAAGGCTAAGAGACGATAAACCTTCCAGACAAATTACTATGGCGGCCAGTAAGCCAGTTAAAAAAGCGGCAATAAAAAAGATCTCGGCAAAACCCAAAAAAGAAAAAGCTGTTAACCCTGCTAAAGAAAACATGATGTCCTTCGGACGCATTAAAGTGAAAACAACCAATCTTTCAAAATTGTACTTTCCGGAAGAGGAAATAACCAAAGGCGACGTGATTGAATACTATCAAAGTATTTCGAAATACATCCTGCCATTTTTAAAAGACCGTCCGCAATCCTTAAAGCGTAATCCGAATGGCATTAACGACGGTGGCTTTTTTCAGAAAGATGCGGGAGATGAAGCGCCAGACTTTGTAAAAAGTAAATCTATTTATTCTGATTCCGTTAAAAAAGACATTGATTACATTATTTGTAATAATGCTGCAACGCTCGCCTACATGAATAATCTTGGCTGCATTGAAATAAATCCATGGCACTCCACTGTTCAAAAACTGGATAAGCCAGATTACCTGATCATTGATATTGACCCTTCGGATAAAAACACTTTTGAGCAGGTAATTGAAACTGCTAATGTTGTACGCGATATTTTTAAAAGGATAGGCGTGGATAGTTATTGTAAAACTTCCGGAGCAACCGGACTGCATATTTATATTCCCACACAAAAAAAATATACATATGATCAATTAAAAGACTTTTCGCACCTCGTTTGTATTATGGCACAGGAAGAACTTTCGGACTTCACAACCCTTGAACGGAATCTCAGGAAGCGCGGAAATAAAATGATCTATCTCGATCATCTTCAAAACAGGCGGGGACAAACCATTTCCTGCGTTTACAGCTTACGTCCCAAAGCCGGCGCCACAGTTTCAATGCCGCTAAAATGGAGCGAAGTAAAACCGGGGCTGACTCCGCAGGACTTTACTATTAACAACGCTCTGCAACGAATTGAAAAAAACAAAACTTTATTTTTATCTGTATTAGGCAAAGGAATTGATCTGCAGAAAAGCCTGAAGTTATTGGATAAACTATAAAACTGTAGCTTCAGTAAAAGCTCCACAAGAAGGCGACTTACAAAAGGCGGCAAGCAAACTCAATATTTGAAAAAAATAATTTCTTGGAGTTCGGCTATTTATAGAGAACCTGGCAATTATCACAATAACAGGTTAAACGTTTTCCTTTGCCGATATGATCTTTTTTTACCGGGAGTTTGCATCGCGGGCATTCTTTCTTTTTATAAATGAGCCAATGCTTTTTAAGCTCAAATAGCTTCTTCCATTCATAAAAATCAAAACTATAATTGCTTGCTTCTTTAACAAGCTCCTTTAATTTTTTTGAAGACAATTTATCAATAATTGATTTGGGATGAACCTTTATTCTGAATAAAACCTCGTTCTTAATAATATTGCCAACACCGGCGAAAGTCTCCTGATCCAGCAAAGCGTCGCATACATTTAGTTTACTGGCTTTTTTTAATTTCTTTTCTGCCAGTTTTGCATCCCAGGCTTCAGACATTACATCAGAAGACCAATCATAATCATCATTCACATCTCCTTCTATTAAACGAATACTGCAGCTGTAAAAATTAATTTCTCCCTGTTTAAACCCGAGATGTAATCTCGGAACGGCATCTTTCTGTTCATTGATCCTGTAAGTGCCAAACATCAGCATGTGTATACGCAGGTAAAATCCTCTAAAGCAAATGAGCGAATGCTTACCCCAGCTTTTAAAATCCTCCACCTTCAACCCTTTCATTCTTTGAATGTCAATTTTAGAACTGCCGCTTACTTCAAGAATTTTTTTGCCCTTAAAAGGTTGTAGCGCTTCCTTTAATATGACTATGGATGGTCCTTCCGGCATAATACACTAATACTGTATTTTAATTACATTAAATAATATGCCAGTCGCCTTTATCAACTGAACAGATTCACCTGCCCGGTATTCTTTGGCGGTTTTGATTTTCCAAATACGGTTCTTCCGCCATACTTAAGAATCTCGCCGGGTGGACATTGATTAGACAATGTCTTCTCGAATCCGATATTTTCAGCGGGTGAGCGATCTGCAAAGGAAAAGAGAGCCACGAATTACACGAATTGCACAAATAGAATGGAGCGAGAGATGTTTCAGTGATTACACTAATTATCCTTCACTGCGTTCAGGATGAAAAATAAGACACGAATTTGCACTAACTCCACAAACTACTCGAAGTGACAGTAGAATGTCAGTTCGAGTAGCTTTGTAGCGGAGCGGAAAAGCGTATCGAGAACTGATTAGTTTACACTTCTCGGTACACCCAATACTGGTGACACCTCGTTTATTCGAAGTGACAAGGATACAAAGAGATCGCTTCGGCCTGGTGTTTGGGCTACCACGCGAATAAACTTACGGCTGTCATGTCGATCGGTAGAGAGACTGTGTGGCGTGTATTTCGTTGCAGATATCTCTCCAGCCTAATCCAGACGAACTGTCTGGATGAAATGTCCGGATCGATATGACAGTGTGAGTTATTCGTGGCTCAACGTTCCCGGTACACAAAACTTAAAACAACAATGGAAATATTTACGCACAGGGAAAAAGCATTCGAGATAATAATGATCCAATCCTCTTTCATACATCCATACCAGATCCAAAGACTAAGGCCTAAAAAAAGTGAAGCCAACATCAGATAAGAAATGCCCTCACTCTTTTTTTCACGGATAATTTTTATGAGCTGCGGCAATAAAGCAACAGCCGTGAAAATACTTGCCAGTATACCAATGATAGTTCCCATAAAAATGTTTAGGTTTTCCAGTACAGCATGATCCCCCCTTTTTCTCCGAAAACCGGATCTGTTGTGGGCATTGGCACGGCAGCTATCTTACGGTCTGCAGCAGGCCGTTCGCTTTTATGGCCGTAATTCATATCGTAATCTTTTCCCTCCGGATACGCTCCTACACAAATGATCTGATCTTCCGTTCCTGAATTTTTATGCGCCACGCCCGCGGGTATTATAATAACATCGCCTTTTTCCACTTCAATTTTTGCACCGGAGTCACCACCCAAA
This sequence comes from Bacteroidota bacterium, assembly GCA_013816895.1. Taxonomy (GTDB): domain Bacteria; phylum Bacteroidota; class Bacteroidia; order B-17B0; family Aurantibacillaceae; genus Aurantibacillus. The sequence continues at coordinate 5,926 of JACDDR010000133.1, read as the reverse complement.
AGCAGCGTTGTTTTACCTTTACAAATACCCAACACTTCGTGGGTGATGCTATGATAATGATGGTACTCAAATACGCCGCTTTTCCAGGAATTGCTCCAGTTGTTGTCTTTAAATAATTTACGGATAGCATTGGAGGCAAATAACGACGGGAGATTCAGCACTCTCTTATAAATAATAACCGGCAGTGTATTATTGGGAAATATACCATTGTCGTTAACATGATATAATTCGAGTACATGATCTCTTCTTACCAATTCCATTTTTATTTCTTTTTAATAACACTCATTTCTCCATTACGTTCCTGGTAAACCACTTTAACATCATCCAGCGCTTCTATTCCATTCAAATGAATTCCTTCCATCATATCTTTTTCCGAGATCATACAATTACTCATATTCTTTTTATTCATAACCCCCTTTTCAAATAAAACCTTAGGCTCCCCTTTTATAATTTTTCCAAAACCATCGCTGTAGTAACTTAATTTACCAAAGATCAAATGCAGGAAAACAAGCACAAAACAAGCCGTGAACGTAGGCCCGAACTCAGAAGCGCCTACCACACATCTTGCAAGTATGGCACCCAGTAAAATGGACAACACATTATCAAAAGGTTCGCGCATACCAAAGGAACGCCTGCCTGCAATACGAACAAGAATAATTCCCGACAAAAAAATAACCAGGGCACGCATGCTCATCTGCAAAGCTGTAAGATCTTTTCCTTCTCCAAATAATTCAATCAGCACGCTCATATAACCTGTTTTTTAATAAGATTCAAGGCCTGTGCAGGACCAGCGATTCCCTTAATCTGAATTTCCTTGTTCGCGTAATTATAAATGCTCAGAAACTCGGTAATTGATTTTAATTTATTTTTATTGAGATCGTTTACATGTTGAATATCACTATCATCCTTGGTTTCGGCCGGAACAGCGATAAACCGATCATTCCTGATTTTCTTTGCCCGTGGTTTTTTTTCTTCAAGTTTAATCACCCCAATAATCCGGCATTCTACGAGGCAGCCTGGAAAGGTATAATCCTCAATCAGAAGAACAACATCAAGCGGATCGCCATCTGCTCCTTTTGTATTAGGAATAAAACCAAAATCGCAGGGAAAAGCAAGACCGTCCGGAATGGCTTTCTTTAGTTTGAATAAGCCAGAGGCTTCATCATAAGTAAATTTATTCCTGCTCTTGAAAGGTGTTTCAATAATTACATTAACCTCATTATTTTTCGTAAAGGCCTGAGGCAACTTCATAACTCAATTTTTTTTAATATCATCTTATAAAGAGTGTCACAGGCTTTTTTCCTGATCTCGAGCGGAGTGCCCCTGAACACGAAACGTTCGTTATAAATTTTTCTACCATATTTAATGCAGTAGAAAACTGTTCCAACCGGTTTTGTTTTTGTTTCGCTTCCCCCGGCAGAAGCAAGACCGGTAATCGCGGCATAAATATCTGCTTTAATGAGGCCACTTAATTTCTTCGCCAGCGCTTCGGTTACTTCTTTTGATTCGCAGGTATGTTTATCAATCATTTTTTGTGTGATGCCAAAGAGGTACCTTTTAACCTCCTCGTTATAACACACAATTGATCCTTTAAACACATCGGCGGTTCCTTTGCAGGTGGACAGCTGGTGAGCCGCAAGACCGCAGGTAATGCTCTCAGCCAAAGCGAGAGTGAGCTCCTTTTTTAAAAGTGTTTTTATAAGAGGATTTGGCGTACGATACATCGGTTAACTAAACAAAATAATTTGTTTATCCTGTGCGAATTAATTTCTACAAAATAAAGTATCCGGAACATTGTCCCCGGTTTGCAAATCACTGGCGAACAGAATCCTTTAGGTGTAACGAATCATACGTCTTGCTCCCCGGGTATTCAGCATCGGAGGGTTCAGGTGGATCGGTGGCATGATTTCCGCGATTGTCATTGTCCTTGTTTCCGTTGTGATCGCTTCCATTATCGTGTGAGCAGGCGCTTAACGCCGTTAAAATCATAACAAGCGGAATAAAAAGTTTAAAAAGACTGGTTTTCATTTTTCATTTGTTTTAGTTAGTTACTCTTACTCAATATCAGTGCCAAATCGATTCATTCCATCAGATTGGTGTTAACGTATTACACGCAAAGTACTGGCACATGATTTTACCCATCCTTTTAAATATTAAACAATGAACAGCAATAAAACAGTCTTGATTACAGGGGCTACAAGCGGAATTGGATTTGAGTTGGCGCGCCTCTTCGCGAAAGAGCGGTACAATATGATATTGGTTTCGCGCGACATTGAAAAGCTTGAAGAAACCGCTATTATACTCACCAACGAAGGAGCTTCGGACATCATAATAATTGCGAAGGATCTCGCGGTGTGGCACGCAGCAGCAGAAATTTATGAAATAACACGCAAACGCGGAATAAAGATTGATGTGCTGGTGAACGACGCGGGAATGGGCGAATTCGGCTACTTCTCAGATACCGACCTGGAAAAAGAACTCGATATTATTCAGCTTAACATTTCATCTGTAGTGCATCTTACAAAACTCTACCTGCGCGACATGATCAAAGGCCGGGGAGGAAAAATTCTGCAACTGGCCTCTGTAGCGGCTTACCAGCCTACACCACGCTTAGCGGTGTACGCGGCAACCAAAGCCTTCGTATTATCTTTCAGCGATGCATTAGGCGCTGAATTGCGTGAAACCAATGTAACCGTTACCACACTGATACCCGGCGCTACCGATACCGATTTTTTTCATAAAGCAGGGATGGAACATACAAAAGCCGCGCATCATACCGAAGACCCTGCACTGGTTGCACAGATTGGCTACAAAGCATTAATGAAAGGCGAAGCGCACGCCTTTGCTCCCGGTGTAAGACAGGAAGTGTTTAAAAGCTCCCTCCTGCCCAACCGCCATGTGGCTATTATGGCCGAAAAACAAATGGAAGAAGAAGACGACTCTAACGAAGATTAAAATGGAAACAGAAAAAATAAGTATAAAGAAAAAACGTTCTTTAAAAAAGTTCCTGCATTTTTTCAGGAAAGGGTTTCAGGATCAGAAATACCTGGACTGGGAAAGAAATTACAAATGGAACGCCCACAAAGTCTGGGAAGAACAACTGAATGAGAAAGAGTTTAAACGGTTACTGGATAATGAGGAATACCATGAGATTGCCAAACGGGCGGTAAACATGGAATCAAAAACAAACCTGCTGTTTTCTTTTGAAAAGATGGCGCTGCGTGATGCGGTGAAGCCGGACAAGGGCGCGGAGATCTTTTCGAAAGGATTGTTTAATTATGTTTATGGAAAAGAACCGCTGCAGGTAAGGTTTGAAAACTTTGCGACAACACTCTCACAATTACCGCGAAAACAAACACGTGTGTTAACCTGGCCTTTGCAAACAGTATTCGGGTTTATTGCCAACCCCGATGAACATATTTTTTTAAAGCCAAGAGTAACGCAGGCCGCGGCAGAGGTTTACGATTTTGATTTCGACTACAAATCAAAACCAAACTGGAACACCTACCAAAGCCTGATTAAATTCGCGAAGCAAATCCGCAAAGATATGCCCAGCCTGAAGCCAAGAGATTTTATCGATCTCCAGTCGTTCATCTGGGTGCTCGGTTCTTCCGAATACGAAACTTAGAAATTTAGTGATTCTGAGTGCCTAACGAATCATGCTCAGCATCGTTCTTATGCTCTACCTTTTTTGTAGTGTCGGTTGTTGGATAAGGCTCGGCAACATTTTTATCATCTTTCGCGCCGCAGCTTACAATAATGGTTAATATTAACGCTGAAAAGAAAACGGCGATTTTTTTCATAATTAGTCTTTTTATCATACCCCGAAGGATGCAATAAAAATGCCAGGTGTTAGATAGAAAGGATTGGTAAGAAATTCCACAGAATATTCTTTAAAAGCTCCTCCCTACGGCTTCACGCCTAGAGGTGCCGGATGCAAGTCTGAACGTGATTTCGGGCGTTTTTCATATTGCCAGTTAAAGCCTTTTATTTTGGAATTCTCCACATCCACATCTTTTATGGGATCTATCACGCCCGTAGTTTTTGGCTTAATGGTAGCCCTGTCAATATCTTCTTTCTTAAACCAAAGGTGAATTTCGGAGCCTGTTGTTTTGTTAAGTCCAAGGGCTTTCGTTTTATTTTTTGGATAATAATACACCTCGGCATTTCCCAACACAACCACCTTGCGAATGGTGTCCTGGTCAATAAACCCCTCAATACTTTTACCGGAGATCTGGTTATATTTTTGCAGGGAATCTGCTTCCTGGATCAGAAACGAATTGCCCTCGAGCTTAAAGCCATGAATGGCATTTTTACCAAGGTTTACTTTAATAAACCTGGCAGTAGCCTGCGATTTTTGCGACCAGAGAATCGGCGTACGGTATAATTGTAAAAGCGAATCTTTCGTATTTAACGAAGCTGAATCGCAAAGGGCCTGAAGATCTTTCTTAAATATTTTTACTTTATGGTACGCGTTTAAAAAATTATTGACCGAGTCCAGGTCGCGGTGATACAGCGTATCTGCCGAAATAAACAGTGTATCGTCTTCCACTACCCGCGCGTAAATGGGATTAATAGTTACCAGAGCTTCCGAGTTTTTTTCATGGTATTCAGCATACCCTCCGTAAATAATTGATTTCTGCGCGGTGTCTATCAACTGAACATTGCGAAACGCCTTACCGGTACGTTTATTCCTGTCAAAAAATAAACTATCGCCTCTCAGCTTCTGCTGTTTTGTGATCAGCAAAGCATTTTGACTGAAAGCGGCTTTCTCTTTATCGGTATCGTACCAACCGTTCTCGCAATAGATATAATCGTTCTTGCTCAGAATAATACTGGGACCCAGAAAATAGGAAGTCTTATTGATGGTATTATATCTCAGGGTGTCTGATTTCATCTTGTAATCAGGATTGGTAAGTTCTACATCGTAATGAAAGGCGAGTTCTTTTGTTGAAGAGTAATAATGACCATTCTTGCTTGTGAGCGTATTTTCTTTGTTGACGATTGTTCCTCCGTTGTAGTAATTGGCTACGGAATTACCCACATCAAAGGTGAGTAAATTAGTGGTGAGGGTCATGTCTTTCTCCACACACTTCACGTTATTTTCAAGCGTGGCCATTTTTGTTTTTCCATCGTAAAACAACCTGTCGCCAGTTACCGTTATACTATCGCCTTTGGTGATCCGTACATGTCCCGAAGCTTTCATGGTTTGGCTGGCATCGAAAATCAAAGCTGTATCGCAATACAACATGGCTCCGTCATGCTCACACACTACATCCCCGCTTAACACCTTGGCATCGCTTCTTTGCTTATCAAAAGAAAGCTTGGCCGCGTGTTTTACCTCTATTGTTTTTACCTCTTTTGGTTCCTGTTTATTTGTTTTTTTTGAATCGGCTTTATTCTTGATGATTACTTTAGACTGCGCACTGATCTGACAAGCATTCAGCAACAAAATAAATATGAACAACAGTTGCTTAAACATTCCGCTCGGTAGGTTGCCAGATATTAGTTTCAACGCCTTTTATGAAAATAAAAAAGCCTTTTAAAAGGGCCAGGTTCATTAAGTAAAAGTGTGAAATAACTTTAAGGGGCTTCATGTTCAGTTTTACCAGGGGCGTGAGAATGCCCATTAACTGTACCAAAGCTATAATTAAAAAGAAATGCGTGTAATACCCTAAAATCAGTGAAGTGATAAAAGACAAAATCAACAGGAAAGGAGTTGTCCACCGCAGTACCTTGTGCGACCAGAATGCAAAGGAGCTGCCTTTCCAGAATGGCAGGAGCAATTTTCTGTAACGTGAAAGATTCTGAAAATTACCCATAGAGATTCTCACCTTCCTCGCAAATTCCACTGAACTCAAAGAAGGCGCATCTTCAAAGCAGGTGGCTTCCTCATCAAAAACAATTTCCTTACCCTGCTCTATGA
>JACDDR010000132.1 GCA_013816895.1 Bacteroidota bacterium | reverse complement strand
GCTCACCAAAAATAAAAATCCAATGACGCCAATCATGGAAAAGGAAGTCAAACGATTTTTGAAAAACTTAAACAGTCCTCTTTTTGGTTTCGCCCGGATTCCCCAAATGAAATTGATGGAACCCTGTATCTCGCCGAAAACGCCCGAAGCGCCAATGATAAGGGTTATAATTCCAACTGTGGCCGCAAACACATTATCATGATTCAGCTTTACATTCTTAATTACATTCTGTATTTCAATAGCAGCTTCATTACCCACAAAATTGTTGATTTGCCCGAAAATTTCCCCCCTTACAGCATCTTGTCCGAAAAAAATACCGCAAAGTGAGATAATAACTATAATAAGCGGGGGTAAGGCAAAAATGGTATAATAGGAGAGGGAAGCGCTTAATTTAATGGCGTTATCTTCATCGAACTCGATAACAGTGTCGCGTAACAGGTGCCAGATCTTTTTGCTGAAGGTTTTTATTTCGGTTTGCAATCCTGGCATTCTTTTAGCTTATCTTTAACTATGTTATTAAAAAAAATTGCCCGGATTGTATTGTATGTTCTGGTTACATTAGCGTTACTGCTTCTAATAGTTCAGATTGTAATCAACCAATACATAAATAAGCACCTGGCAGACAATTTAAAGGAGCAGGTACACACTACTACTAAAGGTGAATATACTTTAAATATTCGTAACGCATCGGTTAATCTTTTCGAGCGTTCTATAGTACTTGAGGATATTGGCTTTATTCCTTCACCGTGTGACAACTGCCAGCGCGTAAGGTATAAGGTGGAAGCTACCAGCATCTCTCTTTCGGAAATTGATGTCTGGAAATATATAAGGAAAAAGTCGGTTTCGGCGGGTGTGTTGAATTGTGAAAGTTTATCCATAAGTATTTACCAGGCAGATAAAGTTTTAAAAGATACGGCAGCGGCGAAGATATCATTGTATAAAATTCTATCTAAAAATTTAAAGGAGCTCGCGATAAAAAATATCAGCGTGACCGATATCCGTTTAAAGGTTTTTAAAGCCGGGAATGATTCTCTTCAAATCCTGTTGTCGGATGACAGTGATATTGAAATCCAAAAATTTCTTTTTAACAAGCAGGTAGATAGCATTGGACGGTTGTTCCTGGCGGATAAGTTCAGCATGAGCATGAGAACTTTCTCCTACTCTTTGCCGAGTGGCCTATACGCGATCAAAGGAAAAAACATGACAGCCTCTTATTCAGATTCCCTTTTAACGGTTGATTCAATTCAGCTGGTCCCGAAATTTGCTCGGAAGGATTTTAATGAGGCTGCGGGCAAACAGTCGAGCCGGAAGAAGTTAGCTCTGTCTGCCATATCTTTTAATAAAATGGACCTGAATTTATTTATTGAACATAATTGGTTTATTTCTAAGAGTCTTGTGGTGGAGAAACTAAATTTAGATTTGTACCTCGATAAAAATGCGGAATTTAAACCCAAACGAAAGCCTTCTATACAGGAAGCCATAAGATCCATTCCTTTTTTCATTAAAATAGATTCTATCTTTTTGAAAAATGCGAACATAGTTTATGATCTTTTGCCGAGAGGCGCCAAACAATCTGGCAGAATAACATTTAATAACATGAGTACAACTCTTGTGGGATTGAGGAATGACACGGCTTCGTATACCAGTGAAAGTAAACTTAAATTGAAAATCAGGTGCCTGGTGCTGAATAAAGCGAAATTAACCGGGGAATATGTTTTTCCTCTGAATACCATTCAGAATGTTTTTGACTGTTCAGGGAAAGCCAGCAATATTTCATTAACCGAATTTAACAGCATGCTCGAGAACAGCGCATCAATTTCTGTAAAAAGTGGTAAACTGGATACAATGTATTTCTCTTTCCATTCCAATGGACAGAAAACGAAAGGATCGATGAAATTTTTATATCATGACCTTAATGTGGAATTGATTAACCGGGATAACAAAAAGCAGGGCTTAAAGAAAAAGCTTCTTACTTTTGTTGCCAATAAATTTGTAGTTATTAATGAGAATCCCCGCAAAGGCGAAGGGCCAAGAGTAACCCAGATAGAATATGAATATTACCCCTATAAAGCCATTTTTTATAACACATGGAAATCGCTCCAAAGCGGGATATTGCCGGCTATCGGAATTAAAAACACAGAGGAGTTTCTGAAGAAATCGGATGCCAGGTAAATGGGGATAATACGCCTCAAATGAATGGCAGCATCTTTTAAGCATATAAAGTAATCAAACAAATAAACCTTATGGAAAAACAACCTGAAAATAATGAACAGCATGAGAAAGAAGAAATGAAGACTCTCAGTTCATGCGTCAATCGTTTAACGCGTGACGGATATGAAACCCAGTTCAAGGTGACTAAGAATGGATTAAAATCGCTTACAACGGAAAAAGTATACCGTCCTGAAGAAATAAAAATCGCAAGTTTTTATCGCTTTGAAGGCGAATCAGATCCAGCGGATAATTCTATTTTATATGCAATCGAAACAGAGGGTGGGGAAAAGGGTACATTAACAGATGCTTATGGCATTTATAATGATACCAATGTTTCTGCTTTTATCAAAGAGGTGGAAGAAATAGAAAAGAAGCCTCATTAAGATTATTGGTGATGAAAAAAAACTAGCGGCCAAAAGCCGCTATTTTTTTTGCTGAATTTTGGTTGGGTGCAATTATTTATTTTCATTTTTAGAGCTATCGCTTTTTTGTTTCTTATTCTTTTTATTAAACAGATTTTTAAAGAAGCCTTTCTTTTCTTTTTTATCTCCTTTATCGCTGGCATATTCTTGCGAGCCTTGAGACGTGTCCTTATCTCCTTTTTGTTCTTTATCTCCTTTATTTTCTTTTTTGTCCTTGTCCTTATCTTGTTTCTTTAGGTGAATGCCGGTACCTTCTGACTTGCCTACTGATCCAAGACTTACATCATTATCAAGGGAGGGCGTGAGTGCTTCAATAAAGGCATTTCTTAAAATCTCGAGAATAGCTCTCCAGGTATAAACTGTTGTTTTGCCAAATGTACCCTCAATGGGAATTTTTGTAGCAACCTGATCATGTTTTTGATTTCTGAAGATTATCCCAACTCCCCCTACGACCCCCTCCCAGAATTTATGCAGAATGTCTTTGTCCTTGTCTTCTGGTCCCAGAACTTTCAGGCCCTTTATCAATGGTTTTGCATAACCGGTAAATTGACCGTCTTTGGCCGCCATTTCCACATACAGGCCAAATTCTCCGCGGCTAACGTCAAATTTTCCGTACGCCCTGAAGAAGTCATTCAGTTTTACGAGATTTGTGTTTTTTAATTCTGTGTTCAAATCAAATGTTGGATCTTTAGCGAGTGGATCGAGTTTCATGTCTATATGCAACGTCCCTTCGTAAATATCAGCGGAAACGGTGACTGTGGAGGGAAGAGTGGACGCGCCTTTGACATTCGTCAGGTTTTCGGCTTTTACAAACGTATTATTCATTTCAATATCCACTTTAGGGCTTGAGCTTTTATCAATATATTTTATAGTTCCGTTGCGTATTTGGAAACGATTAATTTTCAGGGGCATAAATTTATCCAACACGTGCTTAAAATCGTTCGTGTCTTTTTGAATCTGTTTTGGTTCAGTCTTATCTTTTATAAAACGTAATGTGGGTTCATCCACTTCAAGTTCACCCACTATTTTTCCATCCAGTAGAGCTCCCCATTGAACGGAAAGGTCAATTTCCTGAGTGTCGAAAAATTCAGTTTCAAAATTCGTAACTGAATCTTTTTTATGCAGGTACATTTTCTTTATTTTATATGCCCCCCGGTAAATGGCGAGATCAATGTCTTTAATTTTGCCATAGTAACCGTGCATATGGGCCAGCGTTTTATTGGCGTAATGAAGAATTACGTGAGGAAGCGCCAGTCGGATGGAGATTAACAAGACAACAACAATCCATAAAATACGCCATCTTCTTTTTTTTCCTTTGTGATGGAGTGGATGGGTATTTTCTTTGCTCATAATTGGTTTTAATAAACCCTATATAATAATATGCCAAAAAAATGTGTTAATTATCGGGTTAACTACGCGAATGGCATAAGGTTTTTATGTAAACTGTAAAAAGGAATTATGGAATCAATTAAAATAACAACGCCGGAATTGCCGATAGGCAAAGTCGCCAAATTTGTTCTCATTCATGGTGGAATCAGCTGCGCGTTTTATATCGTATTTATGTTACTTATGAAACTTGTAGGATTATTAGAAGTTACCGAACTAAGAATGGTTAATTATGTCATCCTGTGTCTTGTGTGTTTATACGAAATAAGAAAGTGGGTTAAAAGAAGGGAGAGTTATGTTCCTTTCCTGCAGGTGTTCTGCACGGCTTTCTTTACAGGGTTATGGTCGTTTTTCCTATTCAGTGTATTTTTATTTGTGTACGCAAAATTCGACCATCAGTTAAATACTTTATTTGCGCAGCAGCCAATGGTTTTGTTTAACAATGTTCCATCAGTTATGATCTTCTTTGAAGGATCAGCGGTAAGTATAATTGTGGCACTCATTAACCTTCAGTATTTCAGGAGATTTGAAGAGGGAGAAACATCTCCGCGGGATATTAAATAATATTTTGTGTAATTAACTTCGTAATGGGAATATTATTAGCCGGGTTAAGCCCGGCTTTTTTTATTGAAACAATCTGGTGATAAATTCTTCTGGTCTTGCCCGGCGTAGGGTGTGTGGTTCACAAATCGCTGGCACGAAATTTACTAACTATAAAGTATATTAATCTTTAAAAATAAATAATATGTTACGTTGGTCATTAATATTTTTAGTTGTTGCCATAGTTGCAGCACTATTTGGATTCACAGGCATTGCATCAGGCGCAGCCGGCATTGCTAAAGTATTATTCTTTATTTTCCTGGTGCTGTTTGTGTTGGCACTTATAGGAGGCACGTTCCTGTTTAAAGGGCCGGGGAAAGGATAAAAAAACTGATAAATTAAAAACGCCCTTGAGAAATTCTCACGGGCGTTTTTTTTATTATGCATTATAAATTACTTTGTGGGATCGCTAATGTTTTTTCCTGTCTGGTCAAACCAAATTAATTTTCCCTTTCTGGTTATGAAGTAGTAAGTTTTACCCGGTTCCTTTTCTGTTTGCCACACCTTGTATTTTTCTTTAGGGTATTGCTTTGAGTAAAAGTCGCCAATGTCAGATGGATAAGTGTTTTTATCTGCTTCGCTTTCTTTTCTGATTATTTTCCCTTCTTTGTCATAAACAATTACGTTTACCATATTTGTTTTTGGATCAGTATAGGTAACCCAATAATTATTTCCTTCTACTTTCCAGCTAACGCTGTTTTTACCCGGATATTCGTTATTAAATCTTGTCGTAATATGTTCTGGCGGCGCAACAGAGGTTCTGTCGGTTGGGGCGGCAAGAGTTTTATCAATGCCCCCTCCCGGTGTAATGGTAGAGGTTGGAGTTACGGATTGAGCGTTGAGTAATCCTGTTATTAGAATTAATCCGGCGCAATAAATTATTTGTTTCATTGTAAGTTGGTGTTAAGTATAAGATTTAGCTTTCTTCGAGTAATTTATGAAGTTCCTGAATGCGTGGTGAGAGTATGATTTCGGTACGGCGGTTTGCCTGGCGGCCTTCGGGAGTTGTATTAGGGGCAAGAGGGAAACTTTCGCCTCTTCCTGAGGCGTATAGTTGTTTGGGACTAACTCCAAAATCTTCGGAAAGTAATCTGACAATCGATGTAGCACGCATCACGCTCAAATCAATATTATCTTTTAAAACACCTCCTTTTTTTAAAGGTATAGTATCCGTGTGCCCTTCTACAATGATATCCAGGTCGGGTTGCTGAGTCAATACACCGGCTAATTTTTGCAAAGCTTCTTTTCCCTTGGGATCCACATCGTATTTTCCCGATTTAAAGAGCAATTTTTCAGAAAGTGATACATACACCTTTCCGTCCTTTCTCAGTTCAGCGGTGAGATCTCCAGCATTAAAGCCAACCAGGGCGTTGGTTATCCTGTTCAGAAGGTCTTTTTGTGATTGTTTTTGCTTTTGCATAGCGGCCTGCAACTCCGCAACTTTTTTATTGCTGGATTCAAGGGCGCTTAATTTATTTTGAAGTTCTGCGTTTAACTTTTCAAGCTCGCTTTTACTCAATTGTTCAGATTCGTTTTTATTTTTGTTCAGTGCCTGGTATTGTCCTGAAAGTTGCTGAAAATTTGAATCGAGCTGGGTATAGTGTGTGCTGAGTTCTTTGTATTTTTTCTTGGATACGCAACTTGTGGAAAAGATGATAATTGCCAGAGTAAATAAAAGATAAAATAAATTAACAACCGTTGTTAGTTTTTTGTTTTTTTGATTGTCATAACCGTGGCTGTATGTTTTCATATGAAGTTTTTTGTAGAAAATAGTTATAATAACATGCCATCGGGGGCGGATCATAGACTTTGAAATTCCGGGCCTATTTGAGGAAAGTAGTCTACATAAAAAAAGCAGGCGTGGGAACACCTGCTTTAAAATTAATTTTTTGTTTCGTTTTTTAAATGACTCTCAGTAGCCACAATAGGAGCAATACAAGGATAATAACTCCAAGAATGTGAAATAACCCCCCAAGACCAAAGGTGTCTAATAGTAAACCGGCAATGTAGATAACCAACAGAATTACAATCAGAACCCAAATCAAGCTTCTTCCATCATCCCCTGAGCCCCTTGCTGCAACTAATTTGGTAACCTTAAAAGGACTTTTTACAAGCTCTTTTATCGAAAAGAGATTGTCATTGTGGTGATAACGGATTACGTTTTCAGCCTTTTTACTTTCCTTTTGATCTGCAGTTGATTTAATTATTTCCCCGCTGTTATTAGCTGCCAGCACCTCCTTGTTATCAATGTTAGATAAGGGGAAGCTGGTTACTAAAGGTAACAGAGGTTCTGCTTTTTGTTCCACGAATTTTTTGCCGGCTTGGTCTGTTGGCAATAACTTTCCTTTTTTGTGAGTATGGCTTACGTAGTATCCTTTGTTGTAATGACGTTTAGTGAGTGAGGCTGTTTTACAGGAACTGAAAGCAAAGATTGCAATAACACATAGGAACACAAATCTGAATAAATTTTTCATAACGATTTTTTTTAATTAATAAATAGCCTTACAGGGCTGTGAGTTAAAAAAAATTTACAAATTTTTATGCCACCCAAAAAAGAGAAAGAATTCAGAAAAAAGGGGAGATGGAGTTATATTTGAAGTGTTGCATCCCCCTAACGCAAACCCTCTTATATAATCCATCTCCCCTTTATATATGATGAGTGAGATACATGATATATTATAAGAATCGTGCCATAAACTAGAACCCTTGATAATACTGGAAAAGACAATTTTCACTTAAAAAATGCGGGAAATTAAGTGCTCAATTTGTAGAAAAAAAGGGGTTTTATGAGTGAATAAACCAACATTTATTGAAGCTGAAAGGGGCTAGGGAGTCTAAATGACTCGTACTTGATTTCCTGTTTCCTTTATTGTGGCCTCTGGATTTTAAAAATATTAGTTATCACCGTTGATGATGGAATTCAGCGTACTTAATTTTATTGGTTTTTCAAGAAAGAAATCGGCTCCTTTTGCCAGCGCGTCTTCCCTTAGATTAGACATTGCGCTGATGATTAAAACGCAGAGGTTGTTATTAAGTTCTTTAAATTTTTGGATGTTTTCAATCCCATAGCCGTCGGGCATGTTATGGTCAAGGATTAGAAATGTAGGTTCAAAGGCAGGGAATTTGGCAAATGCTTCCGTTAAAGTTGTGGAGTAGCTGACCAAATGATTTTTACGTAAAAGATAATTTTCAAGAAGTAAGCATACTTCGCGTTCGTCATCTACTATCAATATTCTTTGTTTGCGCACCGATGTTTTGAACGTTTAAAAACTTTATGTCACGAATTTAGGCTTTTTTTCGAAGGATAAATGGTTTCATCTTTTTTTGTATTTTTTTGTATTTTCAATTGTTTTTAGCAGTTGCCTCTTCTTTCTTTTTCCGCTCCAGTCTTTTCCTTTCCCGGCGCTCTTTCCAGGTTTCTTTTTTTTCCGTTTTAATGGAGGAGTTATCTTCTTTGCCCCTGGCCTTTTTGTCGTTGTTTTTATCCTTTTCAGTTTTCTCTTTTTTCTTAAAAAAGCCGCGCAACAAAATATTATGTTTGGCCGCTTCCATATTTTCATCAAGGCCTTTGGAGCTGCGTTTAAGATTCCGGATGGTTTGCCCGATATTTTCCGCGATTGTGGAATCATGGAGTAATCTTCCAATGGTGCCGTTTCCTGAGTTAACTTTATGTAATATTTCGGATAGTTCGTTCGAAATAACAGTAGCGTTCTCTCCTGTTTTACTTAAGTTGGCGATAATAGCGTCGGTTTCAAGTGGTTCAATGGAGTGCAGATGTTGCCCTTCAGAAATGGACCTTCCGTTTGTACTTCCTTGTGTAATATTGGCAATCTTATCGCCGATTAAACCATCAGAACTGATTTTTATATAACTGTCGGTTTTAATAAACTGCTGCACATCTTTGTCAACGATCATATAAACTTTCACGGTAGTGTCGTTAATAATGCGAATATTTTCTACGGTTCCCACATTAATGCCTGAAAAGCGAACATTATTCCCTACCTCAAGACCGCTTATATTTTTAAAAGTTGTGTTAACATTAAATACCGGATTGAATAAGTGTTTTTGTTTGCCAATGTAAAATATTCCGGCAGTTAACAGGGCCAGCCCGGTAACTACAAATATTCCCAGCCTTCCCGCAAATTTTGATGTTGTTTCCATTTGTTTTAAATTTTTCCAAAGAAGGATCTTATCCATTCATCTTCTGATTGTTCGAGTTCCTTTAAAGAACCCTCTGCCAAAACCTCGCCATCCTTTAAAATAATTACGCGGTCGGCAACTTCGCGCGCACAATCCATATCGTGAGTAATAATAATAGAGGAGGTATTGTATTTTTTTTGAATCTCATTTATCAGGACACTTATTTCCAGGGAGGTAATGGGATCAAGTCCTGTAGTAGGTTCATCGTAAAGCATAATAACGGGATCAACAATTAAAGTTCGTGCGAGGGCAATGCGTTTTCTCATTCCTCCCGAAAGTTCAGATGGCATTTTATCAAGCGCATGAGCCAGGCCAACATTTTCTAGTACGGTTTTTACCTTTTCATTTAGTTCGTTCTCTTTGATCCTGCGATTTATTCTTTTTAAGGGAAACTCAAGATTATCTTTAACAGTCATTGAGTCGTACAACGCGCCGCTTTGAAACAGAAAGCCGATTTTTTTACGCAGCCCCGCAAGTTCATCACTGTTCATTTTATTTACCTCATGCCCCATTACCTCTATACTTCCGCTATCGGGTTTAAGTAGTTCGGTAATACATTTAATAGCTACCGATTTTCCGGACCCTGATTTTCCAAGGATAACCAGGTTTTCTCCTTTGTTAAGATGGAACGATAGATTGTTCAATACCTGTTGGGTGCCAAATGAGATTTTGAGGTTGCTGACAACGATAATTTTTTCCGGTTCTGTATCTGAAACGCCACCTTCCTCGCGAATATGAAGTACCTGCAAATTCATAATAGAATATCAGTTACCTGTACCGCAATTAAATCAACGATAATGATAAGGAGAGAAGATAAAACAACGGCAGAGTTTGCCGCTATGCCTACACTTTCAGTACCTTTTCCTGCCGTATAACCTTTGTAGCAACCTACAAGACCTATGACGGAACCGAAGAAAAATGATTTGACGAGGGAGGGTACAAGATCAATAAATTCGAGTGAACTAAAAGCGTGAGAAAAATATAACGCAATATTTACATCGCCTTTTATATTAACACCGATCCAGCTTCCCAACATTCCGAGCGCATCGGCGAAAACAACAAGTAAAGGTATCATGAAGGTTGCGGCCATAACGCGGGTCACCACCAGGTATTTCATGGGCATGGTGGCCGAAACCTCCATCGCATCTATTTGTTCTGTTACTTTCATGGAGCCAAGTTCGGCGCCCATTCCGGAGCCCACTTTACCCGCGCAGATAAGAGCGGTAATTACCGGACCTATTTCCCGAACCAGGGAAACAGCAACCATTTGCGGGAGCACGGCCTCTGCGCCAAAC
>JACDDR010000131.1:7815-10251 GCA_013816895.1 Bacteroidota bacterium | reverse complement strand
GCCTTGTTTCATGTAAATAACTCCAATGTTGTTGAAAGAGTTAGCGATTCCATGTTGATCGCCGATCTCTTCCCATATTTTCAGGCTACGGCCATAATAGTCAAGCGCCTCTTTTGCGCGACCCTGGTTTCTGTATATAACTCCGATGTTGTTAAGGGAAGTGGCTGTCCCCCGTTTGTCGCCGATCTTTTCCCGTATTTTCAAGCTTCGGGCATTATAGTCCAGCGCTTCTTTTACCTGGCCTAACTTTTCGTAAATAGATGCGATGCTACTGAGGGAATTAGAGACGCCCTTTTTATCACCGAACTCTTCTTTTATTTTCAGGCTGCGGACATAATAGTTCAGCGCTTCATTTATCTGGCCCCGGTTATAGTAAATAAGTCCGATACTGTTAAGGGAAGTGGCGATTCCGTTTTTGTCACCGACTTCTTCTCGTATTTTAAGGCTGCGGACATAATATTTAAGAGCCTCATTTACGCGACCTTGGTTTTCACAAAAATACCCCTTACTGTTGAGGGCGTTTGCCAAGTGTCTCAGGTAGAATTTTTTTTTCGAAGGGGTTTGAGAAGAAGCTGAATTTTTTTCCGAAAGGATTATCAGTTGTTCATTAAAGGCAGGCCACTCCTGGTCACTCGCAGCTTCAACCAATACAGATAAAACATTACACCTCGTTGTATCGTGCTTTGCATTTTTGAGGGCGAGTTTTAGAGAGTCAACAGTTGATAATGCCACTGAAGGCGTCTGTGAAACGCTACTCCTCATTCCAGCAGCTAAAGCCATTAGAATTAAGAAAAAGCAAATATTTAATTTAAGTGCCTTTAGCATTGCCTTTAAATATAACTAAAATATCTGCTAATTATTTTTTTATAAACCGATCATCACTCAGGCTCTTTAAAAAATTCTCAAGATCTTTTTTTTCAGTCTCCGTAAGGCCTAGCGGCTTTTTCAGTAAGCTGTCCCGGTTCACACTGTTCGGAACAAATTTGTCTGGTTGGTCATAATAATCTATCACTTCGCGCAGCGTTTTAAACATACCGTTATGCATGTACGGCGCGGTATTGGCAATGTTCCGAAGTCCCGACACTTTGAATCGTCCCAGATCCTTTGACGCGCCTGTTACCAGGTAACGACCTTTGTCGTTAAGTTTTTTGCCATCATATAAACCAATATTTCTGAAATCATCGTTGCCCGTAAAATCCGGACCAAAATGACAATCAAAACATTTTCCTTTATCATTAAAAAGAGTGAGCCCGCGTTTTGCACTTTCAGAAAATAAAGTTGTGTCCCTCCCGCTCATGTATTTATCAAATGGCGTTTCATTTGTTTCAAGTGTTCGCTCGTAAGCAGCCAGGGCTGATGAAATTAATTCTTTGGAAGGTTCTTTCGAATAAACATTCACAAAGGCCTTACGGTATTTTTCGCTCCGGAGCAACCGCTTTACAAGCAACGTTGCCGGAAAATCCATTTCAACACTGTTTTCAACCGGGCCCAGAGCCTGATGTTCAAGCGATTCAGAACGCCCGTCCCAGAAATAAAAATTACGATCTGTCTGATTCATAGCACTTGGCGTATTGCGTGTTCCGAAATGCCCACCCGCTCCTTTGCTCAGGCGTGATGTATCAGCAAAAGCAAATTCAGGCTTATGGCAACTGGCGCAGCTGAGTGTGCTGTCGCGCGAAAGAATAGGATCAAAAAACAGTGCCTCGCCTAATTGCACATCGGTATACAAAAGCCTTTCTTTCTTGTCCGCAGAACAGGAAACAAGAAGCAAAACCAGCGGAAACATCATAACTTTAAAGCGCATCTTTTATTCGTCTTAATTGTGTTTGACCTAAAATTTAAATACTTTTATAAATTGCTAAATTACTACTATTATAAGAAGAAAGGCCAGGATTAATGGAACAGGAAGAATCAAACAGGAAACAGCTGCCTTTTAATAATCTCTTTCTTAACTCGGCCGTGGTTAACGGCGAAAACAAATGGTGGATGTATATTTTCGGCATCCTCGCTGTTATCTTTGGTTATTTTGCTTTTCAGTTAATCATTGGTTTGGTTTTGATTTTCGTAGCGAAAAACAATGGTGTATCTCTTGATGAGTTACGAAACAATCCGGCCATCGCCTCTTCACCCGACAAACTTGGGATTAACAAAAATCTTTACCTTGCCCTGCTCATGGGCATGTTCGTGTTTGCGTTCATAGGACTGTATCGCGTAGTGGTGAGGGTACACAAGAAAGCGTTTCACACCATCATTACCGCTTACGAAAAAATCCGTTTTAGCCGCGTGCTGTTTGCAATTTGCGTTTGGGGCACTTTAAATGTAACCACCGTGCTGCTTGCGTATTATATCGACGGAGATACTATGACCATTCAGTTTAACCCGGGAAACTTCTTTTTGTTAGTGTTGGTGTCCCTTATTTTTATGCCCTTTCAAACG
>JACDDR010000131.1:6008-7805 GCA_013816895.1 Bacteroidota bacterium | reverse complement strand
TTCAGAGGATATCTTGTTCAGGGACTTTCAATGCTTTTTAAAAACGGAATTATTCCGGTGATTGTAACCTCATTGCTTTTTGGTCTTGTACACATGACCAATCCTGAAGTAGAAAAACACGGCTGGGGAATTATGCTTCCGTATTATAGCTTATTTGGTTTATTTCTCGGGCTGCTCACCCTACTTGATGAAGGCCTCGAGCTTGCCTTAGGAATTCATTTCGCCAACAACTTCACCTCCGGTCTTTTAATTACTTCTCCCAATAATGTATTAAAGACCGACGCCATATTTATTGCACAAACTGAAGATCCTGCTTCCGAACTCCTTGCATGGCTTGTTCTTGCAGCGATTGCATTTATCATTTTTTGGCTCAGATATAGATGGAAAAACTTTAACTTAATCCTAAAATAATTACATGCGCTTTATAATTTTCTTTTTGCTTTTTGGTCTAAAAACCTTTGCAGATAACGATTATCACTATTTTGTTAACCTCACCAAAGTAACTAACGACAGGGTTTCTGTGACACTAACCCCGCCTGAATTTACTCAAAACGAAGTGGAATTTTGTTTTCCTGCCATGGTACCAGGCACCTATGAGGTTTATAATTTCGGGCGCTTCATAAGCAATCTTAAAGCCAAAGGAAAAAACGGGACAGAAATAAAAGTAACGCGGGTTAATGCAAACGTTTACAAAATATCGCCTGCAAATTCACTCAGTGAAATCACTTACGATGTAGATGACAGCTGGGATAAAATGGAAAAAAACGATACAGGCAAAGTTGTTTTTGAGCCGGGGGGGACGAATATTGAAGAAGAGAAAAATTTTGCAATCAACACTCATGGTTTTTTCGGATATTTTAAAGGCTTTAGCAATCGTAATTTTATTCTGGAATTTGAAAAACCAAAAGGGTTTTATCCTTCCACCGGACTTTCAAATATTAAAACCACGGATACAAAAGACATTATAAATGTGTTTGATTACCATGATCTCGTTGACTCCCCTATCATGTATGCATTGCCTGACACCACCACCATCCTGGTTGCAGATACAAAAGTGCTTGTAAGCTGTTACTCCCCTAATAAAAAAATAACTTCTCATTTTATTGCAGGCACATTAAAAAAATTGCTCGATGCTCAACGCGATTATCTTGGCGGCGAATTGCCTGTTAAGAAATATGCTTTCCTGTTTTACTTTGCTGAAAAAATGACGCGATCAGGATCAAATGGCGCGCTTGAACACTCTTATTCTTCTTTTTATGTGATGCCCGAAGTGGACAGTACTTATTTACAACAACAGCTACGCGATGTAGCGGCGCATGAATTTTTTCACATTGTAACGCCCTTAAATATTCATTCAAAAGAGATCGGCGATTTTGATTTCAATAATCCTCAGATGAGTCAGCACCTTTGGTTATATGAAGGCATGACGGAGTACGCGGCCCATCATGCTCAGGCAAAGGCCGGAATTATTGGTGTAGATGACATGCTCAATATTATGATGGAAAAATATTCCAACAGCCTTGAACAGTTTAACGATACCATGAGTTTTACCTGGATGAGTAAAAATGTACTCGTTCCGAAAATTCATAAACAATATAATAACGTATACGAAAAAGGTGCTTTAATTGGAATGTGCCTGGATATATTGCTCCGCGACTTAAGCGATGGGAAATACGGCACACAAAACCTGATGAAGGATCTTTCTACTAAATACGGAAAAGATAAAGCATTTAACGATGAAGATCTGTTTAACGATATTGAGAAATTTACTTACCCTGAGATTGGTCAGTTTCTGAG
>JACDDR010000131.1:0-5998 GCA_013816895.1 Bacteroidota bacterium | reverse complement strand
GTCCGGTACAACACCTCTGCCCATGAAGGAAGTCTTCGAAAAAATCGGGATTGATTTTATAAAAGAAAATGTGACTTACGAGTTTTCTTTTGGCAGTCCAAACCTGGAATTTAACCAGGAAACCAAACGATTGGTGGTAACCAGTACTGATGATCTTGATGAATTTGGCAAAGCGCTGGGCTTTAAAAAAGGAGACGAACTGTCTAAATTGAATGGCACAGAATTAAAGATTGAAGATATTAAAGAAACTATAAATAACTATTATACCAATCTCAAAGAGAATGACCTTGTAAAAATAGAGGTATACCGTCCTAAAAGAGGCAAGGGCAAATACAAACTTAAAACGCTGGAAGCAAAAGCCCGTAAAATAAAAATTATTGAACGGAATAAAATTGCACTTAAAGAAACCCTCACAGATAAACAAAAACAAACCATACGCGCCTGGTTAGGCCTGTAAACAAACTGATATGATTAAGCAATTCCTTTTTTTTTTAGCAGCAGTCTTTATAAGCCTGAGCATCGGCGCGCAAACGCCGCCGCCCGGACAATACACGTCAACGAATAAAAAAGCCATTAAGTATATTGAAGAAGGCCGTGGATATTTTGAAGCAAAAAAGGATGAGCAGGCTGAGAAATATTTTAAGAAGGCGCTGGAAGAAGATCCGAAATTTGTAGAAGCCTGTTTGGGTCTTGCTTCCCTTTACCAGGTAAGCGACAGGCACGAGGATGCCGTTGTATACCTCAAAAAAGCCATTGAATTGAATCCGAAATTTTTTCCGAATTCTTTTTATCTCCTTGCACAATCACAAATGATGCTGGGACAATATCCTGAAGCGAAAACAAACCTGGAAGCGTTTTTAAAAATTGAAAGGATCAATCCAAACACAAAAGAACGAGCCGAAAAATTAATGGTGAACGCTGTCTTTGGAACGGAGGCTATAAAAAAGCCTTTTCCTTTTAACCCGATTAATGTTGGTAAAGGAATAAACACAGAAGACAATGAATATTTTCCTGCCATTACTGCTGACGGTTCGGAGTTTATATTTACGCGCGGATTGAAGGTTCCGGAAATGCCCGGCTATGAGAATGAAGATTTTTTCTCCAGCTACAGGCTAAATTCTATCTGGCAAATTGCTCAACCACTTAGAGAAATAAACAGTATGGGAAATGAAGGTGCCCCCACTCTTTCAGCAGATGGCTCCATTATGTTTTTCGCATCCTGTGCCAATGAATTTGGAGATTATGGAGCGCAAGGCCGACAAGGTTACGGAAGCTGCGATATTTTTTACGCGCAAAAAATAAATGGACGATGGACCAAACCCCGCAATGCCGGATCATCCATTAATACTAATCACTGGGAAACACAACCCAGCTTTAGCAGCGACGGAAAAACACTTTACTTTATCCGGGGTATTGTTGGTCGCGGCGGTATTAAGGATCAGGATATTTATATGAGCACGATTGACAACGGAAAATTCATGCCCGCAGTTAAGATCAGTACGAACGTAAATACTCCCATGAAAGAAGAATCGGTTTTCATTCACCCCGATAACCAAACACTTTATTTCAGCAGTGAAGGACATCCTGGCATGGGCGGATTAGATAATTATTTAAGCAAACGCCAGCCCAACGGTGAATGGGGGCCTGCAATAAATTTGGGTTATCCCTTAAATTCTTTTGTTGATGACAACAGTCTTGTAGTAGGGCCCGATGGAAAAATTGCTTTTTTTGCGAGTAACCGTAAAGGTGGATTTGGAGGATTGGACATTTATCAGTTTGAGTTACCCGAAAGTGCGCGTCCTGAAAAGATGACCTTCGCTAAAGGAAAAGTGTACAATGCAAAAACCAAAGCTCCCCTTGAAGCCAACTTTGAATTGTTTGATCTGGAAACCGGATTAAATCTTACACGTTCAACATCCGGAAGCAATGGTGAATTTTTTGTGACCCTTAACTCTAATAAAAATTACCTTGTGAACGTGAATAAAGATGGTTACCTTTTTTATAGCGAGAATTTCAGTCTTAAAGATAAAGTTGCCGATTTTGAAAAACCTTTTCTTCTGGATATTCCTCTGGAGCCTATTGATACTGGCAGTACCGTTGAACTTAAGAATGTGTTTTTTGATGTGAACAAATGGGAATTAAAAACTGAGAGTAAAGCGGAACTCGATAAGCTTGCTTCTTTTCTGGCGAAAAACCCAACGCTTCATATTGAGTTAGGAGGACATACGGATAACAGTGGTGATAAAAAATTCAACGCTACCTTGTCTGCAAACCGCGCCAAGGCTGTTCAGGATTATTTGATCACGAAAGGAAAAATTGAAGAAGGCCGTTTAACCTATCATGGCTATGCCGATAAAAAACCTAAAGTGCCGAACGATAGCCCTGAAAACAAAGCCCGGAATCGTAGAACTGAATTCAAAGTGACCAGCAAATAAATTGTATTTTTATAAAAAAACCTCATGAAAAAACTATTTACGATTATATTTCTGGCAATTCTTATGCAAGCGAACAGCCAGTCATTTTACAAGGGAGCCCTGGTGATAGACGCTGGAGCAGGCCTTGAAATATTCAACACCAAAGTGTCCATCACCGAAAAATCCACCGGTAAAACGGAAACCAGTGTAGATAAAGCAGGTAATTCTCATTTTATTCTTGGCGGAGAATACGGCATTCTTAAAAATCTTGGCGTGGGAATCCGGTATAAAAACAATTCCTACTTTACTGAAAAGGACAGCGTAACAGGTACAAAAGGAACCATTAAGTCTAACGACATTTTATTGCTGGTGAACTACCATTTAATTTCTAAAAAAAGTTTCGATTTTATAGTTGGTGCTGATTTTGGATATAGCGGAATAAACTATCATTTCAATGATTCGCAAAACACGCAGTTAAAAGGATCAGGTTTGTATTATTCCTTTTACATGAATCCTCGTCTGTATATTGGCCGGTTCGGGTTTAACATGAAACTTGGGCTTCCCTTCGTGAATTATCCTAAACTTAAAACCAATGATTCGGATTTTAATAAAAGCTATTCTGCCTTCAATCTCAAAGCAACACCAGGATTTGGATTAAGTTTTGGCATTCAGTTCCGTTTCCTTGACGTAAAAGAATAAATCAGGAGAATACTTTTTTCCAACGGCCGAGGATAAATAACTTAAAAAGTAATTTAAGCTGTGCCTGGTTTTCAAGATTTATCGCATTGGCATTCAAAGGTTTTACAAAATTGTAACCCGAAGTATTTATTTCATCAATCATTAACGACTTCAACGGTATGAGCCATTTTTTCATTGGTGTTTCGAATCCTCTTTTATCATAACGGTTGTATACTTCTGCCGGAAGAACATTCTTTGTGGCTTCCCGTAGCAGATATTTTGAAACGCCATTCTTTATTTTGCGGTTACCGTTAAATGAAAACATCAGGTCAATGAGTTCAACATCATCACTGAAAGGTGTACGGCTTTCCACGCTGTGCCACATCCCGCAACGATCTTCACACTTCAAAAATGACTTGAGGCGACTGTGTTCAATGTCGTCAAGCAATTGCTCATTTACAGTATTAAAATAAGTAGAAGAATTATTTATTCTTCCGGCATTTATAAATTCTTTAGTAAAAAAAATGGGGAACTGGCCTTTGCTTACATTTGTGTTTGCCTTTATTTTTTCTTTTATATAAAAACTTAAAGGGTCTTTAATTGTTTTACCTGCTGATCTTACTTCATTAAAAGCCTTTGCAAATTTACCGGCAGACATTAAATTTTTCCATTTTGCTACGTAATGATGGTGATACCCTCCGAATAATTCATCTGCCCCCTGACCATCGATCACAACTTTAATATTATGCTGCTTTGCCAGTTCCATCACCTTAAACTGCGCATAGGTGCTGGTATCCCAAATAGGAACATCCTGCGAATATACCAGGCTGTCAAGCTCTTTCAAAAAATCGGCTGGTGTTGGCTCTACCTTAAAGTATTTGGCCTGTATTGATTTTGCAACAACATCGGCATAATGTTCTTCGTTAAATGTTTCATTTCTAAAAACAGAAGTAAAACAATAATTACTTTTATTCAGAACCTTGTGCATGATGCCGCATAGTGCGCTGCTATCAATTCCCCCGCTAAGACAGGCGCCCACTTCTACATCACTCCGGAGGCGTAATTTAACTGCATCAATTAAACGCGCTTCTATTTTTTCAATTAACTCGTTATCCGAAAGCGCTTCATTTTTTTGAGTGATGTTTATCTTATAATAGGATTGTATCTTAACTGTTTTATCTTTTATTGAATAGATGAGATTGTTGCCCGGAAATAATTCCTTCACTCCCTCGAAAAAATTATCGACTCCGGTTTCAATCAAACCGTTTATAAGATACTCATGAGCGGAAGTCAGGCTAAAATTCGCGTTAATAAGATTTGCTTTTACAAATGCCTTTTGCTCGCTGGCGAAAGAAAAAAAGTTGTTGGTATCTACATAATAAAAAGGCTTAACGCCCAGCCTGTCGCGTGACGCGAAACATATCTGCTTTTCTGAATCATAAATACAAAAAGCCCACATGCCATTAAACTTCTTTACACATTCTGTACCCCAATGCCTGTAAGCCGTTAAAATCACTTCCGTATCACTTTCTGATTTGAAAAGAAAACCGGCGTCCTGCAATTCTTTTCTTAATTCGATGTAATTATAAATTTCACCGTTAAAGGTTATCCAAGTTTTTTCATCCGGCGAACACATGGGCTGATGTCCGCTATCACTTAAATCGATAATAGAAAGCCGGCGATGTGCAAATGCAAGGAAAGCATTGTTTTCAGGTGATTCGAGTTTGACTTTTGGAAGATACGCGAGATCCGCTTTTGTAAACGTTTGCTGTGAATCTGATCGTAAGCAGGGAATGGTTTTCTCTCCGGTGCCCAGTATGAACCCTTCGCCATCCGGCCCACGGTGCTTGATGGCCAGAGCCATTGCAGCGATGGATTCTCTAATGGATAAGGAAACTTGTTTTAAAACTATGCCTGCGATGCCGCACATTATTTTAAACTTTTTTTATTTTCATCCACCCACATCAACACCTTTTTGTTTTCAATAAACCGGTCAATATCTTTGTCCAATAGCAGGACGCAAAAATCAATAAAAGGAAGGATGCCAAGCACACCACCAAGAGTGCCGATATATACTACCGGCACATGCGGCGAAGTGCCAAGATAAATTCTGTGTAAGCCCACAATACCAAACGGAAAAGGGAATGCTAATATTGCGGCAGCTGTTTTTTTATTTTTTTTTTGCTTGATTCGGAAAAACTGAAGAATAGGATAAGGCCGTGATTCAGATTCGTTCATGTACGTCTGTCTGCATTCTGTTCTGTCAGATTCATTTTTCAGATCACTTGAAATAAGAATATACATTGTGTCTGAGTTTCTGCCAAAACATTGCTTACCAACAAGAAAAAAAACCAGGACCAGCAAGAACCGTGTTAAAGGTTTAACTATATGTGATAATAGTGTCAAAATGCTCTTCTTTACTAATAATATTGCCGCGAACGGGGCTTTTTCCGAAATGCCAAATTACTTAAAAAATCATCAATTTGTTAATTTATATCGTTTAATTGTTAGTCACTTTGTTTTATCTTTACGTACCTTAAAAATATAACATACAGTGACTCTCATAAAAAGTATTTCCGGAATTAGAGGAACAATTGGCGGCAAACCTGATGATGGATTAACTCCTCTCGATATCGTAAAATTCACATCCGCGTTTGGCACCCTCATTTTACAAAATAATAAGTCAAAAAAAGGCACAACCGTTGTGATTGGTCGCGATGCGCGATTGAGCGGAGCAATGGTTTCAAGCATTGTAAGCGGAACCCTCACCGGACTGGGCATTAACGTAATTGACCTGGAACTTAGCACCACGCCTACTGTTGAGATGGCTGTAACGGAACTTAAAGCACACGGTGGCATTATTTTAACGGCCAGCCACAATCCCAAACAATGGAACGCACTCAAAT
>JACDDR010000130.1 GCA_013816895.1 Bacteroidota bacterium | reverse complement strand
CCGGCGATATAATGAATAACAAGGTAACCAACGAGCCAGTTCAAAAAAGTCATTTGAGGCACCAGGAAATAAGGCAGGAACATCATACCAAAATAAAGAATCTTAGATAATACAATAATCCCGATTTCTTTTTGGTAAGTGGTGTTCATCCCTTTTAATAGGCCACGTTGATGATAACGCTTAATCTGTTTAAAATCTTTAGTGGTAGACCACATGAGCGTCATCATTCCGTAAAAAAACCAGGCATACAAAAACTGGAAACGGTGAATGGGCTTTCTTTCAGCATGCGGCTCAAAGCGCATAAAGCCCGGAGGAGTGATGTCTTCGTCATGGCCGTGCACGTTTGTATAGGTATGGTGAATAACATTGTGCTGAATGCGCCAGTTGATAGAATGTCCACCCAGCAAGTTAGTGGTAAAACATAAAATAGCGTTAAGTGTTTTGTTTTTGCTGTAACTTCCATGATTGGCATCATGCATAACGCATAATCCAACACCGGCCATCGAAAGACCCATTAATACCGAAAGAAGAAACCATACCAGCTTGCTATCCGAAACGTTGAGGCAAAGAAGAATAAAGGGAACAAAATAAGCGGACAGCATAAAAACAGTTTTTAAATACATGTTAAAGTTTCCTGTTTTGCTGAGGTTGTTCTCCTTAAAGTAATTGTCAACCCGTTTTTTTAATTCAGAATAAAACTGCTTATCCGAATTATTAAATTTGATCATTTGTTTAGCTTCCATTTTTTAATTTTTAGTACGTTTTGTTAATAAAAAAATACTTTTTTAAGGCTGTTAAAGATACGTATTTACAATGAAAGAAAAAAATTATGCCTACTGGATTTGAACAGGAAAATGTTTAATACTTGTGGTATCATTATATTTTCTGAGAACAAAAGTTAAAGTGGTGGAGCCTGATGAAAGAGTATTGAAATTAAAATCCACGCCCTTTGTATTTCCATGCCATACGGTGTTGATATGGTCGATTATTTTTCTATTGTAATCGTCGCTGAGCTGCCATATATAGCCTTTGGTGTGGTCTTCGGGGAGGTTGATCCTGTATTTCTTTTTTAGCTGAACGATGTTGACTTCGGAGCCTTCATTTTTTATCTGTTCATAGGAACAAGATATAAAGAGAAGGGCTACTAAAACGTTTAGAAGAAAAATTGGTTTAACTAAAATTTTCATGGGTTATTGTTTGTTAAATGGTGGAAAATCTTTTCCGTAAAAACCATTCCACACTTAAAATTATCAGGATCACAAAGAACAACCATTTAAGATCAATAATGGATGTGGTTAAATTGGTAGAGTAGGTGATGGGTTTAATAAATTGATTTTTTAAAATGTCATCCTGTAGTTTTTGCAGATCTTTTGGATAAAATAATTTTCCACCAGAGCGCGCAGATAGTTGAAATAATAACTGGTGGTTGGCTACTGTGTTTAATTTTTCGGCCACCACTTCTTTAACATGAAGACTTCCTTTTTTCACTATCAGTTCGTTGTTAACCTTTACTTTTGCCTCATACTTATATTCGCCTGGCGGAAGGAAGCCCAGATTTAACTTATAGGCGTTCGAAGTCTTACTGAATGTATAATTGAATTGTTTATTTTTTTCATTGATAAGGATCAATGTTACATCAGGTTCGGTAATCAATTCATAAGTTTTGTTGTAAACCTCAGCACTGAGTTCCACCATCTCATTTTCGTTCACAATTTTGGGTGAGGTAATCCTGAAAAAACTTTTATCGCCTTTTACCGTTAGGTATTGTATAACCTTGCCAATAAGTTCATTAAAAAGATTGCAATTTTTATGTTCCGAAAAGTCACGCAGTTTCCAGCGCCACAGCCCATCTCCAATAAACACAGAGGTTTTTAGACCATTGGTCTCGCTAAAAAGCAACACGGGACTTTCGGTTTCCACCATCCCTATTTTTTGATTAATGAGCGAATTGGAACCATTATTCAGAGAATAATTTCCGAAAAATGTTTTCAGCGCAGGTAGTTCTTTAACGAATTTTTTAAGATCATCGCTGATATTAAACAAGCCAAAAGAATTGTTCACCACTGCCTCCGCTTCGTTTTGTTTGTTAAACGAAGACGCAATTTTTACGCCGGGAAGATTCTCCGGAACGGAAGGATTAACCAGCCACAGCGGAATGTTGTTATTTCTGCAATCGCTTATTAATTGCGTGTTTTGAGGAGAATAACCATGAAGAATAACGAGGCTGTATGCTTTTAAAGGTTTTTGAAAATCGGCAGAAAGCGCATATTCTGTTTCGTAATTTCCACTGCTTAGTAATGCCTCTTTAATCGCGGCCACATCAGGATGAGGATAATTGGCAAGCAATAAAATTTTTGAACGGTTATCGATCACTTCAATAACAAAGGACTGCGAATTATTAGCGACGTTGCTCTCATCCTCCATTAAAGTAACCTGTGTATGAAAATGCTGAACACCGGAGGCCTCGGCATTGAAGGTAAAAGTAAGGGTTGATAAAAAATTGTCGGAAGTTGCCTTCAACTGTTGTGTAAATTTTTTTCCGAATGGATCGTTTATACTAACGGTAAGCTCTTTGCCGGAATATTTTTTCGCATTGATAACAATCTCCACCGGAAAGATATTTCCCGAGTAAGCAAACTGGTTGTGATTGATTTTCCGGATAGCGATGTCTTTCACTTCGTTTGTATCGCCCGTTGCAACAGTATATACAGGGAACTGAAGTTTTTCAACATTATAGAGCGGGTTGGAACCTTTGTTGTAAATGCCATCGCTTACCAGAATTAACGCGCCGATGTTCTGGTTGGAATAATTATTCTCAACGTCACTGATCATGTTATCAATGTCCGTTTCTTTTTCATTAAACTCAGGATCAGCCTCGGCCGCTTTTGTTTTGCTGCCAAACAATACTGTTTTTACTGAAAACTTTTTTTCAAGCGCGGTTCTAACGCTTCCAATATTTTTCAGAAATTCTTGTTTAATAAAAGCGCTGTCGCTGTTGGCGAGCATTGACCTGGAATTATCAACGGCTAAAAGAATGACCGGGTTCTGAGTTTCGTTTTTAAGCTGCTTTAAAAAAATATTCAGCAATAAAAAAACAATCAGGGATGCACTCGCGAAACGGAGAAAAGACATGATGTACAAAACGCGCTTTGGAACATCCTTGTTTTTTTTATTGTGGTAATAAAGAAATAAAGCAAAGATTAAACCGCAGGCAAAGCAGATTACTCCATAATACCAGGGACTATTGAATATAAGCTTTGAGAACAATTGGATGAGGGGATTAAGTAAGCATTCCGCCACACACATTAATGCACTGGCCGGTAATGTAAGAACTCATATCGCTTGCAAGAAATAATGTAAGATTTGCCACATCTTCGCTGCTTCCGCCTCTTTTTAAAGGAATGGAATCGCGCCATTGCTGAACCACTTTTTCATCAAGGGCTCCGGTCATTTCCGTTTCAATAAAACCTGGCGCTACTGCATTGCAGCGGATATTGCGAGAGCCTAACTCAATAGCAATCGATTTTGTAAAACCAATGATGCCGGCTTTGGAGGCTGCATAATTACTTTGTCCGGCATTTCCTTTTATGCCTATTACCGAACTCATATTAATAATGGAACCTTTTCTGGCTTTTAACATGGGTTTTTGAACCGCTTTGGTAAGGTTAAATACCGATTTAAGATTGGCATTGATCACTTCGTCCCACTGTTGCTCGCTCATGCGCATCAGGAGCGTATCACGAGTAATACCTGCATTATTTACCAACACATCAATAGTGCCGAATTCAGTTAAAACGCTGTTAATAAGCTCATCCGCCGCTTTGAAATTGCCCGCATCGCTTTTATAGCCTTTCGCTTTTATGCCAAAGGCCGAAAGTTCCTCTTCAAGCGCTTTTGCTTTTTCTTCTGAACTCACATAAGTAAAGGCCACATTTGCGCCATTTTTAGCGAAGGAGAGGGCTATTCCCTTACCAATTCCGCGGGTTGCGCCTGTAATAAGAGCCACCTTGTTTTCTAATAAATGCATAGTGTTTGTTAAAATTCAAAGATAGCACATATATTTTTTATAATAAGAAGGTCCTTTTTAACAAATTTTAAAATTTGGCACAGTCATTGTATTAAGTTTTGTTAAATAAAATTAATTCTTATTTTTACAAACTCAAAAAAGACAGATACAATATGAAATCACCAAAAAAATTGATCCTCCTGTTTGTTTTCGCCCTATCTCTGGCGTTTAATAAAGGCTGGGCGCAGGTAAATAAAATGACAAACAGTCATTTTGCCAATTATATTTTCGATACCGATTCCTTATCGGGCTTTGATGAAGAATCGGCGAAGCTTTCAGCTCTTTCTGATGGTTTTATCGGATCAGAATTTAAGGTGAGAATGTTTCAGATGAAGAGGCAATATATTAACGCAAAATATAATATTGTTCATCAAGTTGCCCTTGCTTCAACTGTATATAGGTCAGCGCTTGTTCAGCCGGCTTGTACCAACGAAGATTTCGAAGGATCAGCAGCGGCTGCAAACATTACTGTTTCTAACCAGATCAATGGTTGGACAGTAACCAGCGGGGTGAATAATATACCCGGCGGAACGTGTAACCTTAACAATATCACAAATACACCGGGACAATCAGCCTTAATACAGTGTAATACTTCTACAGGTTTTGTGGATCCTATTATCGGTGGATGTTACCCTATTTATTCAGTATTTGGAACAACCGCAAACAGCGGAAACAGCGTATCTTCCAACAGTTTGTTGCCTCCTATGGGTGGTGACAAGGTAATCCGTATCAATAACGCGGTAAATGATTACAGTGTTGAAAAATTATCGAAGACATTCGCGGTAAGTGCGAATAACGCATTATTCCAGTTCGCGTTTATTTCGGTGTTTTATCCTGGTCATACCTGTTGTGATGCAGGAGCCTTCCAAATTAAATTAACCAATGCAAGTGCTAACACCGTTATTGCCTGTCCGAATTTTTCCATTTCTGCTCCAAGTAGCCAGTGTGCGGGAACAAATACGAGTGTTACTTATTATATCGGAGGAGGAGCTTGTCCATTAAATAACTCTTCTAACTTTAGTCCGATTTTCAATAAATGGAATTTCAATTCACTTGATTTAAGTTCTTATATCGGAAATAACATTACCATTGATATTATTGCTAACGATTGTACAGCGGGTGGTCACTATGGTTATGTTTATTTTGACGCGCAGTGTTCTCCAATGACCATTGTTGGAAATGGAACAGGTTTCCCTGCGGGATCCAGTAATATTACATTACCAACCTGTGGCGCTTCCGGAGCAACCATTACTGCACCACCGGGTATGGGAAACTACAGCTGGAACTCTTCACAAATATCAATTCCGGCTAACTTAACAGTACCATCCCCTACAAATCAGACATTGATCACCAGCCAATCTGGTACGGTTCAGTTGATCATGGACCCTCCGGGTTCATGCGCTAATATTGTTAAAGTAATTACGGTAACTATCACCCCTGCACCTATTGCCGTGGCCAGTGCAACGCAACCAAGTTGTACAAACCCTTTATCTGCTGCTTCGTTAACTACGGCAGGATCGGCTTCAGTTAATCCAACGATTGTGTGGAGCCCGCCACCAGCTTCTGTTGCTGCAAACTCCTTGAGTGCAACCGGTTTAGCGGTTGGTATCACTACTATTACGGTTACAGATAATACCGGTTGCAAAACTACGGCTACTGTTAATATTTTATCCGCTCCGCCTCCGGTAACCTTTCAGGTAAACAATAACACCGGTTCTTATAGCTTATCGTGTCTGAATCCAACGATTAACATGAGCGCTTCTACCAATTATACTTATGGTACGCTTTCCTACAGCTGGGCAAGTACAAGCTTTACGGCAACCGGAAGTAACGTGGCAATTACGCAAACGGGCACTTATAATGTATGCGGTATGGATGCAGCCACAAGCTGCTCAATGTGCCAGAGCTTTACCATTAACCAGAACTTTACGGTTCCAACAAATACAGTTAGTCCAACTTCGCAAATTATTACCTGTAACGCGGCAAGTGCCGCTACGTTTACAAGTACAATGCTTTCTCCAACGGTAAATATCGCGCAGGCTTGGTATAGTCCACAGGCGCCTTATCCTGTTGGCCCTCCAACGGCTGCAACCAATGGAACTACTTCATTGTTTACCGCGGGTTCTCCTGGGATATATACAATTGAGGTTTGTAACCAGGTAAACGGCTGCTGTAATACTAAAACTGTTTCCGTAACATCGCTTGCGGGATTCCCGAACTTCGCCACTTCCAGCACTAATAATTATTCTTTGGGCTGTTCTCCGTTGAATCAAAACACTTTATGTATTATCAACGCGACTTCGTCCAGCGGACCGGTTCAATATTTGTTTTTACCTCCCGGAACTCCTTCTGCTGTGCCTATTGCTACAACAGCTTTTGGAGCGCAATCCTGTACTATGGTTTCAGTACCAGGCCCGTGGACAGTGGTTGTTCAGGATCCTATCAACGGGTGCCAGACAGCCTTATCGGTTCCCATTATTCAAAATACTGTAGCGCCAAATGTGGCTGTTGCTTTTGGACCAGGAACTCAAACTTTAACCTGTTTTACCCCAACTATTTTAGCAACCGGCTCATCCAGCACTACTGGAGCTATTGTTAGCTGGAATGTTCCTCCTCCTGCAACACCTCCTACGGTAGCGAGTCCAACAATTATTTTGGGTCCGCCGAATGGTCCAAATACAAGTCCAACCAGTACCGTTTACGCGAATTATACGGTGATGGTAACCAGTACAGTGAATGCTTGTAAGAGCCAGTCAATTGTGGTAGTGAATCAGAATTTCATTGCACCAACGCCGAGTCTTGCTGCGGGTAATCCTTCGGTAATTAATTGCTCTGGTAATGCTGTTACTTTAAGTTTTACAAATAATCCGGTTGCAAACGCTGGTATTCCAGGCGCTACAGCTACAGCAGTATGGAGTGGTCCATCGCCTCAGATGGTACTAACCGGCGCTACCTACAGTGCTTACATCGCAGGAACCTATACCATCGCAGTTCAGAACAGTAAAAACGGTTGTATCGGAACAAAAACTTATGTTGTTCCTGATTTAACTCAACCGCCTGTTTTAGCAACGCCTTTTGCAACAGTGGCTTCAGGTTGTGGCAGCGATGCGCCATTACTTATAACCTTATCACAGT
Source organism: Bacteroidota bacterium (assembly GCA_013816895.1). Taxonomy (GTDB): domain Bacteria; phylum Bacteroidota; class Bacteroidia; order B-17B0; family Aurantibacillaceae; genus Aurantibacillus. The sequence continues at coordinate 3,109 of JACDDR010000130.1, read as the reverse complement.
CCCTAACAGCATGGTCGGTTTACTTTAATGAGTATCCAACAAGCCCTCCCGCTTCATTTAAACCTGCTAATGCTATCCAGCCAGTGAACTCACCAACCTATACCGGCGGTGCCGCTACAGTTACAGTAGATGTAGTCGGTCAATATGAATATGTTTTAACTAACATGCAGACCAGTTGTAAGACTACCGGAACATTTGTTGTTCTTCCAGGAAACCTGAATGCTGGATTTACTGCTGATCCTACTACCGGTTACGCACCTTTAAGCGTTGGTTTTAATAACACTTCTGCAACAGGTGCGGGGGCTACAAGCAGTGTTACTTCTGTTTGGATTTTTGGAAATGGAACATCTTCCGTAACCAGCAATCCTGCTCCTGGTACTGTTTATAATGCACCGGGTTCCTACACCGTTACTATGATTGCCACACGCGGCGGATGTATTGATACCGCATACCAGGTAATTAAAGTGGAGATTCCTTCAAAGATGGATATTCCTAACGTGTTTACGCCAAATGGCGATGGCAGCAACGATTTGTTCTTCTTAAAAACACAGAACTTAACGGATATTACCGCTACTATCTTCGATCGTTGGGGTAATGTAGTTTATGAAGTAACCAGCACCACCGGGAATATCGGTTGGGATGGTAAAAATCAGGGAGGTAAAGAATGTCCTTCAGGAACTTACTTCTACATTATTAAATCTACCGGAAAAGACGGTAAGGCTTACGACCAAAAAGGTAATGTGAGCTTATACCGATAAATATTTTGACATTTTCGCTTAAAAACCCGATAGTTTAGACTATCGGGTTTTTTTATTTAACAATTCTTGGCATATTTGTTGGAAGTACACTTACCTAATCTTATTTCATGAAAAAAATCATTATTATTTTCTTTTGTTTTTTTGCGAGTAATTTCCTTGCCCAGGATAATTTGTTTGTAAAAGTAAAGGAACAACTTAAAAAACAACACCCTGAACTTCAGATCGAAAATAAACTGATTGTCATAAACGTTTGGTCTTCCAACGATGCGGAAAGCAGGAATGCGAATGCGGAACTAAATAAAACAGCCAGCACCTTTGAATATGCCAAACTAAAAGGCGGAAGAAGAGGAATGATTGCGGTGGTTATTAATTCCGATGAAAGCGAAAACCTTTCTGTTATTACATTAGGCAAAGATAAAATAACAAAAGCCATCGCCTTGTCAAAAGCGGACCTGGATGTTTCAGCCGTTAAAACAGTAGCCTTTGATTCGGATGGAAACAAGGTGTATAGTTCTATTCCTTCGAAGGATATATTTTCTTCAATCCAAAAATTAATAACCCGTTAATTAAAAGTATAAACTACCCATGTTCGCAAATCAAACATTGAAAAGCAAGGGTAACTTATAAAATAAAATTATTTAAATATGAAAAGACTAATTATTTATACGCTTTTGCTTTGCGGAATTGTTAACCTGAAAGCCCAAACCAATGCGGATTGTATTAATGCCATTCCCTTATGTACCACCCCCAATTTTACTTTTTTCAGTACCTCGGGTAATGGTTCGGTAAATGATATTCCAACGGGCAGCAATATCAGTAATCCTTCCACCAATCCAAACCCGCCTAACTCTGGCTGTTTGCTTTCCGGAGAAAACGTACCGCAGTGGCTTCTTGTAACCATTGGCAATAGTGGTAATCTTGAATTTGTATTTGGTGCCGGAAACAGTGCTAATCCACAGGTAGGTTATTACGACTGGGCCATGTGGCCTTATAACGCTAACACATGTTCGGGGATCATGAATAATACGCTGCCTCCTGTTCGTTGTAACTGGAATGCTACGAGCAGTGGTGGCACAGGTATCGCTTCTGCAGGTAATATTCCTCCCGGTGGAAATGCCGGTAACTATCAACCGCCTTTAGCAGTGAGCGCTTGTCAGCAATACATTATCTGTATTTCAAATTTCAGCGGGGTTAACACCCTTGTTTCTTTTCAATCCTTGGGAACAGCGTCGTTATCCTGTAATCCAAACTGTAATCCAAATTACGTGGTGTGCGCAGGTTCTTCAGCCACCATTGTGCCTGTAAACTTTAATGGTTTAAACAATGCTACTTATTCGCTTCAACCGAGTGGCGCATCTAATACTACGGGTAGTTTTGTTGTTACTCCATCATCAACCACAACCTATACAACCTACATTACCGGAACTAACAGCAGTAATGCCATTCAAACAACAACCGCGCTAAGCACGGTAACGGTGAATCCAAAGCCGGTGCTATCTCCAACGTATACGCAGGCTACCTGTGCTTCACCAAATAACGCGGTGAACCTCGGACTTAGTTTTAATCCTCCTGGAGCAACGCAATACACCGTTAACTGGAGTCCTATGCCCGCATCAGTTACTTCCAATACACAAACTGTTGCCACCAATCTGAATGCCGGTACAACTAATGTAACCGTAACTGCTGCAGGCGGATGCTCATCTGTTTTGTCATTCACAATGAGTACCGCAGTGGCGCCCACTATTACGCTCACAAATCTTTCCGGATCATTTAGCATAACCTGTAAAACACCAAGTATCGACCTGGTTGCAAGTTCAAACTATACCAACGGAAGTTTAAATTATTTGTGGTCGAGCATTTCTTTTACTGCAAATACTCCTAGTGTAAGTGTTGTTCAAACAGGCTCATATAACGTATGTGTTACCGATCCTTCTACTTCATGTTCGGCATGTACTACTTTTACTATTAATCAAAATACAACCACCCCTACATCAACTGTTAATCCAAGTACTCAAATCATTACCTGTAATTCTGGCGCGGCCACATTTACAAGTACTTCCCTATCTCCAACCGTAAATGTTTCGCAGTTCTGGTATTCGCCCTTAAACCCTTATCCTGCGGGGCCTCCAACCTTTACTTCTGCTGGTGCAGTTTCCATTTATGGAGTCACAAGTCCTGGTACGTATACGATTATTGATTTGGACAATGTTAATGGCTGTATCACCACGAAAACAATTAACGTTACATCAGTATCGGGTTTCCCAGGATTTAATACATCAAGTACCTCCAATTATTCTTTAGGCTGTACTCCTTTAAATCAAAGCACGCTTTGCGCTATTAATGCAACATCA
>JACDDR010000194.1 GCA_013816895.1 Bacteroidota bacterium | reverse complement strand
AGTTAAGGTAACACCACTGGAGTTTTGCGAATTAATGGATTTGATGTTGGAGAGACTGCTGGTAAACTCTGCTCCAAACTCATTAATAACCCTGAAGTTTAAGGATGCACTGCTCAATAAAAAATTAGATGCTTGTACATTCTTTAAAAAATCGAGCTTTGCGGTATCTAATGGAATGGCTATGGTTTGCTGCCCGAAATAACCTTCGAGGTATTGCGGAATAATTTTACTGTAACTTACTTTAGCGTGCGCACCTTGTCCGTAAGTTACAACAACGGGGTTAGCAGCAGGATCAACGGTAACGGTGTAAGCCTGCACAATGGTGTTATAAGTATTTCCATTTAAGCCTGTCATAGCCAGCGAATAGCCTGCAAGATCAACATATCTGATTAAAGAATCAGGCGCGGGAGGCACAGTTTCTGAAACAATTAATGATTGTCCGTTTTTTGTAGCGCTAACAATTTTATATAAAAGATTGAGCGGTTCGGCAAGGTCGTTGGTAAATTTAATACGCATTTGCCCGGCGCGAACATCCACTTTTTTAAGAGCCACCGCGTTACCAATATCAAAAGTTAATTCGCTTGGCGGAAAAAAGGTAAGTGTTTGTCCGGGAGTTAAAGTTGTTGGAAAAATAGCGGGAATGGTAAAGGAATTTACAATGGTAGTATCGGGCAATTTAATCAGGGAATCGAGTTTAAGTGCGGTAAGAGTGCGGGTAATAGCAAGGTTAAGAAGGCCTGTGTTATCAGGTTTAAAAACAGAATCCCCTAAAAAGTTTTTGATATTAAGCTGACTGTTAACCAAAGGCAAAACTATATCCACATCCCAGGTAGCCACCGTAGGTTTACGGCAGGAGTAAAAAAAGATCACTAAAAGCAGGGGCGCTGCTATTTTTAAAAGAATACGCACTTCCGCAAATATAAATTAATTACCTGAGCCTATAAAATGTTAAAAGGCCCGGAAAAACGTATATTTTTTGTACATTTGCTAACCAACCAATGAAACTCGGAACGAGATTTTTTACCTCCTGGATTTTGTCCGCCCTCATCATGTTCATGCTTTTTTACGTGTGGCATGGGGTTTTTCTTAACGACTTTAAACGCATTCAGTTTCCTTTAACCTGGTTTGTAACCTTTGCGGCTTTTACTTACCTCATTTTTAGTGCCGGAATCTACTTCCTTTTCGAATCACGCCTGATGAAAATGTTTGATAACATCTGGCTCAGGGGCCTTATATGTGGCTTAATAGCTGGCTTTTCTTTTTTTATGATCGCCACCATCGTTAATATTTCAATCACAAAAAATCTCAGCAAAGAACATTTACTGGTTGACTGCGCCTGGCAAATGGCCGAACAAACCGTAGGCACTCTTATTATTGTGGTCTTAAAATTAGCCATCCGAGAACGCATTCTGGAAGAAATTTAGGCTTTATTGTTATATTTAAACCAAATTATGCAAGCCTTCTTTTCATTTATAAAATCCAAACAATTTTTTATACACCTCGCCCTCATCCTTGTTTCGCTTTTTCTGATTTTTTTCCTGCTTATTAAGTGGCTTTCCTCCTACACCAACCACGGCGAGTACGTGGAAGTACCGGACTTCACCAATGTGCCAATGACTGAGCTGGATAATGTTATTAAGGATAAAGATGTTACTTACCAGGTGATCGACAGCGTATACGATCCTAAGTCAAAGCCCGGCATTGTTATCCGGCAGGATCCCGAACCAAATGTAAAAGTAAAACACAATAGAACGGTGTATCTTTACGTTACAGGCATGGTGGCGCCCAGAATTAAAATGCCAAAGCTGATCGATCGTAGTGAAAGGCAGGCACGACTCATTGTAGGAACCTATGGACTTAAAATGGGACACGTTACTGAAAAGCACTCTGATTGCAACGGTTGCGTGCTGGCGCAGATGGTGGATGGGAAAGAGATTGAACCCGGCACACCGGTAAAAAAAGGTAGTGTTGTTTCGCTGGTAGTTGGCATTAAGGATAGTTATTACACGTCTTCGCCCGGCGATACAGCAACAGTGATGCCCGATTGAAAATGATTAAAAAATTACTTATCATATTTTTAATTTTTCCCGCTTTTTTCAAAGCGCAGGAAGGATTACGTCCACTGGGCACCAATATTGGAATTATTTACAGCGATCTTCATAAAACCGGTCAGCCACCAAAAATCAATAACCTGCAAAAGAATGTCGCCAGCCTCCAGATTCCTTTTCGCGAAGATTTTTATTATGCCTATAAGCAGTCCTATCCCGATCAGACTTTATGGAAGGACTCTTCTACTTTTGTAAACACCGGTCACGCCATTGCCCCGCCGGATA
>JACDDR010000129.1 GCA_013816895.1 Bacteroidota bacterium | reverse complement strand
CGACAGCACTGCAACACGCACTACCATCTATTCTTATTATTCACCGCCGCTTGAAAAAATTGTTTACTTCACCAACTTAAAAAGCAACAATCATTATTGCGAAACCATTCTGAGAGCCATCGGAAAAGGAAGCATGTATTCAGGCATCGAAGCAACCAAAAATTACTGGCAAAAAAAAGGACTCGACGTGAGTGAACTTTTTATGGTGGATGGAAGCGGGTTGTCGCGGGCAAATACTGTTACCACTAATTTCCAGGCCTCGTTATTAAGCTCAATTTACAAGGATAGTGTTTTTTACAAAACGTTTAATAATTCGTTGCCAATTGCCGGTAAAAGCGGGAGCATGAGCAATATCGGGAAAGGAAAGCTCATTGAAAACAACATGCGGGCAAAGACCGGTTATATTAACAGGGCACGTGGTTATTGCGGTTATGTGAAATCCAAGTCCGGTAAAGATCTTGCATTTTCAGTTCTCTTTAATAATTACAGCTGCAGTGCCAAAGAAGCAAAAGTAAAGATTGAAAAATTTTTAATTGAGCTCGGCGAACTTTAATTTTACAAATCATTATGAAGTATCTTATTAAACAGGCCACACTGGTAAACGAAGGAGAAATCGGTGTTTACGATGTGTTAATTGAAAATGAATACATCGTTCGGATAGATCGTGAAATTGAAATGCAAACAGGTTGTACCGAGATCAATGCCGAAGGCCTGCATCTTTTGCCAGGTGCCATAGATGACCAGGTGCATTTTCGCGAACCAGGCCTTACCCATAAAGGTGAAATATACACCGAGGCAAAAGCCGCTGTGGCCGGTGGCGTTACTTCCTTTATGGAAATGCCTAACACCAATCCCCAAAGCACTACCCTTTCTGAACTGGAAAAAAAATATCAGCGCGCGGCTGAATGTTCTCTTGCCAACTACTCTTTTTACATGGGAGGCACCAACAGCAACCTGGAAGAAACGCTGAAAGTAAATTACGCGGATGTCTGCGGTTTAAAACTTTTTATGGGTTCCTCAACGGGCGATATGCTCGTAGATGATCAGAAAACACTCGAAGGTTTTTTCTCAAAATCCAATTCGCTGATCGCTGTTCATTGTGAATTTGATCCGATGGTGAAAGAAAACCAAAAACGCATTGTGGAAGAGTATGGTGAAGATCTTCCGGCATACTTCCACCCTATTATCCGTAATGAAGAAGCCTGTTATAAATCATCTTCCATGGCTGTTGAACTCGCGAAAAAACACAACACCCGCCTTCACATCCTGCATATATCAACGGCCAAAGAGCTTTCACTTTTTACAAATAAAATTCCATTAAAAGATAAACTTATTACCGCGGAAGCCTGTATCCACCATCTCTGGTTTTGTGATGATGATTACAATGCAAAAGGCAATCTTATCAAATGGAATCCCTCCGTAAAAACTTCTTACGACCGGGACAAAATTTTCGAAGCAGTTTTAAATGATACAATTGATGTGATCGCAACAGATCACGCTCCTCACACCCTGGAGGAAAAAAGCGCGAAATACCTGCAGGCTCCGAGTGGCGGACCTCTTGTCCAACACAGTATTCTGGCAATGCTCGATTTTTATCACGATAAAAAAATTTCGCTTGAACACATTGTGAAAAAAATGAGTCATGATGTTGCCGATCTTTTTCGCATCAATAAGCGTGGATATGTGCGCGAAGGTTATTTTGCTGATCTTGTTCTTGTGGATCTCAAAAAACCAAATACGGTAAGCAAACAAACACTTTTATACAAATGCAAATGGAGTCCGTTTGAAGGCCACACGTTTAAAAGTTCTGTTGCAAAAACATTTGTGAGCGGAACCCTGGTTTATGATAACGGAACCTTTAATGAAACAACATACGGCAAGAGATTAACTTTTATCAGGAATTAAATGAACTCCACACAACTACAGCTGCTTCTGGCAAAAGTAATATCCACGGCTAAAGACACTGGCAACTGGATCAGAGCTGAGCGCGAAGATAATTTCACCAACGACAAAGTAGAAATTAAAGGTCTTAATGATCTTGTAAGTTATGTTGATAAAGGGGCTGAACAAAAAATAGTTAATGAGCTGATCAATCATTTTCCTGCCGGTTTTATTGTTGAAGAAAACACCCGTTCCGAAAAACTGGAATATAACTGGATCGTAGACCCGCTCGACGGCACTACAAATTTTGTTCATGGAATTCCTTGTTACGCGATCAGCATTGCACTCGAACATAAAGGCGAAATAATTTTAGGCGTTGTTTATGAAATTAACCGCGATGAATGTTTTTACGCGACGAAAGGAAGCGGTAGTTTTCTCAATTCGCGCCAGATAAGAGTTACCAACACAGAAACTTTGAAAGACAGCCTCATCGCGACAGGCTTTCCAATACATAATTTTTCGAGGATAGAGGGTTATCTAAAAACGCTTGAGTTTATGATGAGGAACACACATGGCGTCAGGCGCATAGGTGCTGCTGCAGCTGACCTATGTTACCTGGCCTGCGGAAGAGTGGATGGCTTTTTTGAATATAACCTTAACCCCTGGGATGTAGCTGCCGGCGCGCTTATTGTAAAGGAGGCAGGTGGCGTGGTGCATGATTTTTCAGGCGGCGCTAACTGGCTTTTTGGAAAAGAAATTATTGCCAGCAATGGGCTGATTCAATCGGAGTTTCGAGCCTCTATCGCGCTCTAAATACCAACTACTCAACGCGTTAACAGCTTGTCGAAGCTTTCAAATATTCTTCCCTTTTTAGCAACGATTTTCGTAACTTTATACGTTCAAAATTGTTAACATTTTAATTTTCTAGACAACATGTATATTCTCATATTTTTTCTCGCTCATTGGTTCCTGTCCTTATTTTGTCAGACCTTTTTCCTGCACCGTTACGCATCCCATAAAATGTTTAGCATGAATAAGCCCTGGGAACGTTTTTTCTATCTCTTCACGTTTATTACTCAGGGTTCTTCCTTTTTAAATCCAAGGGCCTATGCTATTCTTCACCGCATGCATCATGCATACAGCGACACTGAAAAAGATCCGCACTCACCACATTTTTTTAAGGATGTTTGGCACATGACCATGCACACAAAGGATATTTACCTGAACTATGCAAAATTTAACGTTGAACCTGAAAAAAGTTTCAGAGGCGATTATCCTGAATGGAAACTCATGGATAAAATCAGCGATATGTGGTTTATCAGGATCCTCTTCGGAGTTCTCTATTTGCTTTTCTACCTTAAATTTGCGCCAACCTACTGGCTCCTGTTTTTACTTCCTTTGCACTTCTTTATGGGTCCTCTTCACGGAGCAATCGTAAACTGGTGCGGACATAAATATGGTTATTCAAATTACGATAACGATGATCATAGCAAAAATTCTATTCCTCTCGATTTTCTTTTGATGGGTGAGCTCCTGCAGAACAATCATCATAAAAGTCCAAACAATCCTAACTTTTCGCGAAAGTGGTTTGAGTTTGATCCCACCTATCCCGTTATGCGTTTTTTAAATTTTACGCGCGTCATTCGCTTACGTAAAACATAATATGAATTTATACCTCTATATCCCCCTGTTGAGTTTTGCGGCTGTTTCAGTAATAATGACTCTTGTTTATCTTTGGGCACTGAAAATAAAGAACAATGGCATTGTAGATATTTTCTGGGCTTTTAATTTTCTGGTGATTGCTTTCATCACCTATTTTTTAGCGGATGGTTTTGAACCAAGAAAAAAAATAGTATTTATTCTTGCTTCGTTGTGGTCGTTAAGACTTGGAACATACTTACTTATACGAGTTGGCGGACATCTTAAAGAGGAAGAAGGCCGCTATAAAGCGCTTCGTGCAGAATGGAGCAACACTAAATTTTTTGGTTTTTACCAGATGCAGGCTTTGTCCAACGTATTTCTTGCTCTTCCTTTCTTTATCACTTCACTTAACACAACGCCTCATTTAAACGTTCTTGAATATGCAGGGGCCATTCTCTGGCTCATTTCAATAGTTGGCGAAGGCGTGTCGGACTGGCAATTAAAACATTTTAAAAATAATCCTTCAAACAAAGGAAAAGTTTGCGAATACGGACTGTGGAATTATTCGCGGCATCCGAACTATTTCTTTCAGCTAATGATCTGGATCAGCGTAACTATTTTCTCTGTTTCAAGTCCGTATGGCTGGTTAAGCTTGCTTTGCCCTTTAAGCATCGGCTTTCTGATTTTTAAAGTTACAGGAATACCTATGACCGAAGAACAGGCACTGAGAAGCAAAGGCGAAGCTTATAGAACATATCAGAGAACAACGAGTGCTTTTGTTCCATGGTTTAAAAAGAAATAAAGATGAATGCTACATCCTTACATTTTCCGTTTTACATTTTCCCTTAAAAAATATGTTTTACGATAAATTACTGGAGCAGGATAAATTTCCGGATTTTTTAATACGAATGGGCATCCGCAGGCTTTTGAAGCAACGTTTGACGGATGAAAAACAACTTTCCAGTAAAGCGTACACTCTTTCATTGGTAGAAGAATTAAAAAACTCACCAATTGCTATTCATACAAAAGCAGCCAACGAACAGCATTACGAGGTTCCTACTGAGTTTTATCAATACTGCCTGGGAAAACACTTAAAATACAGCAGTGGGTTTTGGAAAGAAGGCGTTCAGGATTTAGAAACTTCTGAAAAAGAGATGCTTGAGCTTACTTGTGAAAGAGCAGAGCTGGCAGAAAATCAAAACGTTCTTGAACTCGGCTGCGGATGGGGAAGCCTATCGCTGTTCATGTCCGCCAAATTTCCGGGAAGTAAATTCACAGTTGTTTCTAATTCCGTTACTCAAAAAATTTATATTGATGAACAGGCAAAACTACGGGGAATAATAAATCTCACGGTCATAACAAAGGATATTAACGACTTTTCGATTGAAGAAAAATATGACCGGATTGTAAGCGTGGAAATGTTTGAGCATCTTAGAAATTACCAGATGCTGTTTAACAAACTCGCATCGTTCTTGAAAGATGACGGCAAAATGTTCGTTCATATTTTCACACATAAAATCTACACTTACAAATTTGAAGTAAAAGATGAAAGCGACTGGATGAGTAAATATTTTTTTACGGGCGGAATAATGCCCTCCAACGACCTCTTTTCCTATTTCACAGATGACCTTACGATCAGTAAACAATGGGTGGTTAACGGCACGCACTACAGTAAAACTTCTGAAGCCTGGTTAAAAAATATGGACAGGAACCGCGATAAAATAATGCCCTTGTTTCAAAAAACGTATGGCCCTGAGGAAGCGCTGAAGTGGTGGGTTTACTGGAGAATATTTTACATGGCCTGCGCTGAACTCTGGGGCTACAACAAAGGAGAAGAATGGATGGTTTGTCATTATTTATTTACAAAAAACGTATGTGGAAATTAATTGGCACATCTCTTCTGTTTCTTCTTGCGCTGCTTGTACTATTTAAAGCGCCTACAAATTTCTTTTGGAAAGTTTCTGTTGCTATCACTGAGTTTCCATTTATTCCCATTTTCTTGACTTTGTTTTTTATAGCTGTTTCATTAAAATCATTTCCGTACAGAAACATCACAATACTACTTTCGATTATAAACCTTGTGATTTATTTTCTCCCGATTCTTACGGCTTATCCAATCGGTAAACAAATAAAAGAAGATCTCACGAAACTATTTCCTTATCAGGAGAACGAAAACTTTCTTAAACATCCTTATTCGTTCCTAAAAATGTTCAGCGGCATTGGCAAAGGAAAAGTACCTTATGTTAGAATGGAATATAAATCGCTCCCTGAAAAAAAACTAAACATCGATTTTTACTCTGCAGGCAAAGTTAAAGCGCCCTGCATTATCATTATTCATGGGGGTTCCTGGTCGGAAGGGAATAGTGAACAACTTCCTGCATTAAACTCCTATCTTGCCCAACAAGGTTATCATGTGGCCGCCATTAATTATCGTCTTTCGCCGAAATATAAAAGTCCCGCGCCTATTGAAGACACAAAGGATGCAATTAATTATCTTGTCAGTGTTTCCAAAACGCTTAACATAGATACAAGCAATTTTGTTTTATTGGGCCGTTCAGCCGGAGGACAAATAGCTTTGGTATCTGCATATTCGTTTAATGATCCGCGCATTAAAGGTGTTATTTCCTTTTATGCGCCCGCGGATATGGTATGGGGCGGACACATTAAAGTTAGTAAATGGGTACTTGATACAGAAAAAGTATTTAAGGATTATCTCGGAGGAAATATCGATGAGGTTCCGGATAAATTTTCCGAATCCACCGCAATTGAATATGTAAAAAGGAACTCTACGCCCACCCTGATCATTCATGGCGAAAACGATGCGATGGTGGCCTACGACCACAGCGTTCACCTGGATAAAAAATTATCTGAAAACCAGGTCAGACACTACTTTTTAAAACTCAGGTATGCCACCCATGGCTGCGATTATAATATCAATGGACCAAGCGGACAAATTACTACGTATGCAATAGAACGTTTTATTAATTCGGTTACACATCATTAATGGAAAAACTCGCCATTATAGGAACAGGAATAGCTGGCATGGGCTGCGCTCACCTGCTGCAGAAAAAATACGATATCTCTCTTTTTGAACAGAACGATTACATTGGCGGTCATACCAATACTCTTACCGTGAATGAAAATGGAAAAGATGTTTACATGGACACAGGATTCATGGTCTTCAATTTTAAAACCTATCCCAACCTTTGCAAATTATTTGAAGAAATAAAAGCGCCGGTTAAAAAAACGGACATGTCATTTAGTGTGCAGCATTTACCAAGCGGCCTTGAATATAGTGGATCGGGCATTAACGGATTGTTCGCCCAACGTAAAAATTTATTTAATGTCAGGTACATTAAAATGTTAATGCAGATCTCACGATTTAATAAAGAAAGCGTAACGATCATGGATGATCCTGCTTATTCCAATTATACGATAGGCCAATATATAAAAGAAAATAATTTCGGGGAAGATATGCTCTGGAAGTTTCTTGTACCGATGAGTTCAGCGGTATGGAGCACACCAATGGAGCAGATGCTTGACTTTCCGGCACAGACATTGATCCGGTTTTTTTATAATCATGGTTTTCTTGGATTAAATACTCAACACCAATGGTATACTCTTGAAAATGGATCGCAGGCATACCGCGAAATACTCATAAAACCGTTTAAGGATAAAATATTTATAAACCGTAAAGTAAAAAAAGTAAAACGAACAGGGAAAGGCGCCTCGATTTTTTTTGAGGGAGGCAGTTTCCAGGAATTTGATAAAGTAATTTTTGCCAGTCATGGTGACGAGACACTTAGCATGCTGCAGGAACCAACGCCGGATGAAAAAAGACTTCTTTCCACTTTTAAGTATCAGCCAAATAAAACTATCGTTCACACGGATGAATCGGTGATGCCTAAAACCCGCTCGGCCTGGAGCAGCTGGAACTATAGCGTAGATTCAAAAAACGGAAAACAAACCCCTACCACCATCTATTGGATGAACAGACTGCAGGGCGTTTCAAAAAATAAAAATTATTTTGTCTCCATTAATCCCCTTGAAGGCAGTCTTGATAAAAGTAAAATAATAAAAGAATTCAGCTATCATCATCCTCTGTTTGACCTTGCCGCTATTAATGCTCAAAAGGAATTACACCTATTGAATGAAAAAGGACCGTTGTATTACTGCGGCAGTTATTTTAAATATGGCTTTCATGAAGACGCGTATAAGAGCGCAGTTGATTTATCGAAGATATTACTAAATACGAATTAGTACGAATATACGAAACTCAGTTTGCTAACATCGAATTTAACACGCGAAATAATACGAACAGCAGATTTCAAAAAGTTTTATCTTTACACTTTAATTTTATGCAATGTTCAACAAATTAAAAAAAGAAGATTTAGTTTTTCCCGATTTAAGTTATCAAATTGTTGGTTGCGCATTTGAAGTATATAATGAGCTTGGATTCGGGCATGCTGAAAAATACTACCAGAAAGCAATGGCAATGGCCTTAAAAAACAAAGGTTTATCATTCAAGGAACAGCATTATGCTCCCCTGAAGTTCAAAGGCGAGCTGGTTGGAAAATTATTCCTTGATTTTTTAGTTGAGGATAAAGTTATAGTTGAACTTAAAAAGAATAATTTTTACTCCAAAGCAAATATTGATCAGGTAAATGAATATCTCCTTACAAGCAAATTACAACTGGCGTTATTAATTAACTTCACTTCAAAAGGAGCAACCTGTAAAAGACTGGTTAATATCAGGGAGTCAGCATCTTCAGGCACAGAATAAGCAATGGATTATTTCAACAGCCTCACTCTAATCTTAAAATCAATCCGATGGCATAGTCCCCTCATTCGTATATTTACATTTATTAGTATTCACATCATCCACATTCGTACATTCGTACTAATTAGTATTCGTAGCACGCTCATTCGTACTTTCGTGTTAATTAGTATTCGTATCATTCGTACATCCCTATTAATTAGTATTCGTAGCATCCACATTCGCACACTCGTATTAATTAGTATTCGTAACATCCCCATTCGTACATTCGTATTAATTAGTATTCGTAGTATACTCGTTTCACCCATTGAACAGCTGCCTCTATAAAGCCCTTGTAATGCACAACCGCATTGAACCGAAGCCTCACAGGTTTCATTACAATGTATTTATGTTTTATATTGATCTGGATGAACTGGACCTTTTGTCAAAAAAATTCGGGATGATCAGCCGCAACCGGTTTAATTTTTTCTCCTTCCGGGATTCCGAGCATTTACAATTGCCAATTAATGTCCCGGATCGATCCAAATCGACGAAGGAACACATCATTTCCTATTTAACTCAGAACAATTTTAAATACACCGGACAGCGGATTATGCTGCTCACAAATTTAAACATCCTCGGCTTTAATTTTAACCCGGTTTCATTTTATTATGTTTTCAGCAAAGATAATGAGGTAGAATGCGCTATCGCAGAAGTCAGTAACACCTTCAGGGAAATGAAACCTTATTTTTTTCCAAAGGAGCTTTTCGAAAAAGATAAATTTCATTTAAACACAAAAAAATACTTTTATGTATCTCCCTTCATTGAACATGATACTAATTTCGATTTTACGCTTTTTATTCCGGACGAGAAACTGAATATTAAGATAGATGACTATAAAGAAGGAAAACGCTTTTTCATCAGCACCCTTACCGGCGTAAGAAAGCCCCTCACGAAAGGCAATCTTCTGATCTACAGTCTGCGCTTTCCCTTTCTTACTATCCGTATTATGGCTCTTATACATTGGAATGCGCTCAGATTATGGCTTAAAAAGATTCCATTTCATAAAAAATCCGCTTTCCCGGAGCTTCAGAAAGATGTGTATAGAAAATTAAAAGATTAATGTAAGGATAGAGGCCGTGCCTCGTCTGTATGTCAATATTCTGTAAATTCGTATATTCGTAAGCTAATGCCTATAGCCCTTACCATAAATCAAAAAGCCGGTTTTTACCAGAAGGTTATTATTAAGCTCCTTTCCAAAATGGAATCGGGAACGCTTAATCTTTTTTTGCCAGATGGAAGCACTATAAAGCTTGGTAACGGTCAGGGCGACATCACAGCGAATCTGACTATTAATAACAATGAGTTTTTTAAGCGCTGCGTTCTTTATGGCGATATTGGTTTTGGCGAATCGTACGTAGATGGTGATTGGGATACTGATAATATTACCAATGTAATAAAATGGTTTTTGCTTAATATAGAACGTGCGCCTTCGGTTTCAGGAAGTTCTGCCAAAACACTGGTGACAAATATTTTGAAATTTTTCAACACGGCTTCTCACTCCAAAAGATCTAACAGCGTGAATGGTTCCCGCAAAAATATATCAGAGCACTACGATCTTAACAACCAGTTTTTTGCCCTCTTTCTTGACCCCACGATGACATACTCCTCCGCATACTTCAACAGGGAAAACATCACTCTTGAAGAAGCGCAAATGGAAAAATATGAACGTCTTTGCCGGCTGTTGCGCATTAAACCTTCAGATCACGTTCTTGAAATCGGGACCGGATGGGGAGCAAACGCTGTATACATCGCAAAAAAGTATGGGTGCAAAATCACAACTGCCACTATTTCAGAAGAACAATACAAGTTTACAAAAGAAAGAATAGAAAAGGAAAATCTTACCGGTAAAATTAATGTGATATTAAAAGATTACCGTTTACTGCAGGGCAAGTTTGATAAAATTGTGTCCATCGAAATGCTCGAGGCAGTAGGTTCTGAATTTTACGAAACCTACTTTAAAAAATGTGCCGATCTCCTGAAAAAGGATGGCATCCTTGCTATTCAGACGATAACCTGTCCTGACTCCCGATTTGAAAGTATAAAAAATGGTGTGGACTGGATCCAGAAGCATATTTTTCCCGGTTCA